>JACXUD010000155.1 GCA_014764025.1 Campylobacterota bacterium
GTGTAGGCCTCAAAACCAAGACCGAAGTGACCGGCGTTGAGCGGTGCGTAGCGTGCTTGCATCTGTGCTTGGATGATCAGTGTATCGACTTCGCTCTCAAGACCTATCTCGCGAGCTTGGGCTTGGATCCCCTCTATGGTCTCTTTGACGCTGTTTTTTATCTCTGCAAATATTCCTATTCCGGCTAGCTCTTGGTAGAGTTTTTGGAGTTTGCTCTGGCTGGGTGCTTCGTGAATACGAAATATCCCGCGTGTAAAGCGCGCCGCCGCCTCTTTGTTGGCAAGCAGCATACAATCCTCTATAAGTGCGTGTGAAGGGGTCTCCTCGACATACGCGGTCGCGGCTAGGTTAAGATTTTCATCCAGACTCATCTGAAGCTCTTCGCTTCTGAAGTTAAACCCTTTTTCAAAACGTTTTTCGCGAAGTTTGTCGGTAATTGCACGCAATTTTATGATGTAATCATAGATTCGCTCTTCACTTTGATTTTGTGCTTTGAGCTTGCCTTCAAAAAAGGCATCGATCTCTTCGTAGTTGAAGCGTCTTTGTGAATGGATGATCGCTTCATAGACTTTTGACGACTTAACCTCTAAAGAACGCAGGTCTAGCTTCATCTCAAAGACAAAACTCAGACGATCCACATGCGGCTGAAGCGAGCAGAGCGTTTCGCTGAGCTGACGCGGCAGCATTGGTATAGAGCGGTGAGGCAGATAGATCGAGAAGCTTCTATAAATGGCTTCATTGTCGATAGCGCCGAATGGTTTGACGTACTCGCTGACGTCGGCAATGGCCACATAGAGCGTCTCGTTTGCATCATCCCAGCAGATAGCATCGTCAAAATCTTTGGCGGTAACGGGGTCGATCGTGCAAAAAGGAAGATGGCGAAGATCGATACGATGCGGGTAGAGCGAAGCGTCCACCTCTTTGAAGCTAGAGGCGATCTCTAAAACATCATCTTCAAACTCATCATGTTTATTGAACTGCGCAAGGACGATCTTCTCATCCACTTTTGGATCACTGAGATTGCCCAGCTTCTCCATGATAGTGTAGTCCTGGTTATTGACTTTGAAGAGATCCCCCTCCTCATAGCCCATGAGCTCCTCTTCGCTCAGCTCTGCACCTAGGGGATAGTCTGTCTTGAGATCGACTAGATGTTTCATCCCTTCTTTGATGATGATATAACCCACAGAGTAGGTAAGAGCACGTCCGAGAATCTCTACCACTTTGGCGCTCGGTTTTCCGCGCTGACCGATAAGCCGCTGGGCAATGACGATATCTCCCTCTTTGGCACCCATGAGCGAATCTTCATCTATGTAGAGATCTTTGGTCAATTCGCCAAAAACGTTTAAGTAGGCAGAGCCGTTTTGAACCAGACCGATCGTGCCTGCACGATACTTTGAGTTGAGACGGTAGATATTGTTTTGAAGGTGAATATACTCTTTATGAAGGAACTCTTCGATCGTGTTTTGCTCTTGCTCTTGGAGATCTTGGCTATATAAGCCAAGAGTGAGTTTGATGAGAAGTGATTTCAAAGCTAGTTATTTGACGTTTTCGATTGCCTTGTCGAAACTCTCCATATCAAGGCCATACTGTGTTACGAGCTCTTTCGCTTGAGCGATGCTTTGGTCTGTTACGACACCGTTGATAGGTACCGCTACGCGAACGACATGAAGAATCTGTGCCGGCTTTTTCACGTCATCGTTTGCATTATTGGGATTTTCGCAATGGCGGATGACGTTTACGAGTCCCTCTTCGAATTTCCAGTGCTCAAACACGGAGGCGCTCACCTCAGGCGTATCGACGTTGACTACAAGCTTCTCTGCCTCTTCCACATCTTGAAGATCTTTAAGAGCGTCTCTAAAGGCATTCTGCTTGCCCGTGGCGATGATCTGTTGAGCGATAAGAACTTTACCGATCTCTACAAGAAATGCCGCAGGTGAGAGCACGCCAAGAAGCTTGTTCTCTTTACGGATACACCAAGAGGTAACAAGCGCATGCTGCTTTTTAGAGAGAGCCGAGAACATATCGTTTGTGATACCGTATGGAGAAAGATCGAGGGCGAAGCTTTTTTTAACGATGCTAGCGAGTGCAAAGCCGCGGATAGTGCCCATTCCAAAGAGTCCGACGGCTTGGCTGATAGCGTTGATCTCACGGCTAAAACCATATAGAGGAGAGTTGGCGGCTTTTAAGATATCAGCCGTTAGGAGAGGATCTTTTTCAAGAACTTTAACCATGTCGTTAAAGCTACTGTCGGGGTCTTGGTAGATCGCTTCGATCTGCATTGCAGACTCCGGAAGAGGCGGTAGTTGTTTGATTTTCTTTAGTATCTCGTCAGTCATAGAAACTCGCTTTTATGAAGTATTTTATCTCTGCGCATAATTATATTCATTGCAAATAAATCCATACTGAATGTTTACGAAAAAGTGTTATTATCCAATTTCGTAATAAAAAATTATTATATAAGGAGCCAAATAATGTTACGTGAAGCTGTATTGACACAACTGGGGTATATCCCGAATGACGCCCTGAAAAGACAGTTAGAGAAGATAGAGAGCAATACGAAGGGATATGAAAAGATAAGAAAACATATCATGGATCTGCACGAACATTTGAAAGTGGACGGCTCATATGTAGCACTCTCAAACACGAATGATTTTTTCAAGATAAAAGTCGAAGCCCCAAGCCCCGAGCTTGAAGCGGAAGCTCATGCAAAAGTAGAACACTTTTGTGAAAAGTTTAAAGTGAAAGTCAATCGTTTAGAGAACAAGAATACCTACTATATCGTCGGTTTTGAACACTAGGAGTCTCTTTGCGCGAACCGATAAGCATAGAAGGGTACGACCTTTTAATTAAAGAGTTTCAATATCTAAAAAGCGTTCACAAACCTATCGTCGCGCAAGAGAAGCTAGTAGCCGCTTCACACGGCGATAGAAGCGAAAATGCGGAGTACCATGCCGCCAAAGAGAAGCTTCGCCATATCGATAAACGCCTCTTCTACCTCAATTCTATGATAGAGAAGTCGCAGATCATCGACCCCTCTTTGCATTCACATGCCAAAGTGAGCTTCGGAAGCAGTGTGAGACTTCTCAATCTTCAAAACGATGAAGAGGAGCTCTATACGATCTGCGGAGTTTTGGAGGCCGAGGTCGAGAACGGACTCATCTCCATCCACGCCCCGCTGGCAAAGATGATGATGGGCAAAGAGGAGGGTGACGAGTTCACTATCCGTCTGCCAAGCGGCATGAAAGAGTATGAGATAGTTGAGATCTTCTATAAAAACATCTTTTCGCTCAAAAAAAATATACGCACCGAAGCGGACTTTGCCTTTCATTAAAATTTTTTTTACCCCCAATAAGATATAATCTGCGTTTTAAATTCAAATCGCAGGAATTACAGTGAGCCAACAACTAGATAACATCGAAAAAGTCCTCAAGTCGCATAAACTCTCAATGGTGGATTATGAGCACATTAAAAAGATTTTAGGTCGCGAACCAAATATCATCGAGATCGGTATCTTCTCTGCAATGTGGAGTGAACACTGTTCATATAAATCTTCTAAAGTCCACCTTCGTGGTTTTCCGACTTCAGCTCCGTGGGTTATCCAAGGTCCTGGCGAGAATGCCGGTGTTATCGATATCGGCGATGGCTACGCTGCAGTCTTTAAGATGGAATCACACAACCACCCAAGCTTCATCGAACCCTATCAAGGTGCTGCAACGGGTGTAGGCGGTATCATGCGTGACGTATTTACAATGGGAGCTCGCCCTATTGCCAACCTCAATGCGCTACGTTTTGGAAATGTACTCAATGATGACAAGACGGCTGCGCATCAACGCTATTTGGTTCGCGGCGTCGTTGCGGGTATCGGCGGTTACGGCAACTGTATGGGTGTTCCGACAATCGGCGGAGAGACAAGCTTTGATGAGTGCTACAACGGCAACATTCTTGTAAATGCGTTTACTTTAGGTCTTGCAAAGAGCGATGAGATCTTCTACGGCCGTGCGGACGGTATCGGCAACCCTGTTATCTATGTCGGTGCAAAGACGGGACGTGATGGTCTAGGCGGAGCTGTTATGAGTTCTGACAGCTTCACGGAGGAGTCAAAATCACTTCGCCCTACGGTTCAAGTGGGCGACCCGTTTACCGAAAAACTTCTATTAGAGGCGTGTTTAGAGCTCTTTAAGACAGACCATGTCGTTGGTATTCAGGATATGGGTGCTGCGGGTCTTACATCATCATCATTCGAGATGGCAGGGCGTTCGGGAAGCGGTATGATCATGCACCTTGATCGTGTTCCGGCTCGTGAAGAGGGGATGCAGCCATACGACTTCATGCTTTCAGAGTCACAAGAGCGTATGTTGTTGTGTGCGAAAAAGGGGAGCGAAGCAGAGATCATCAAGATCTTTGAGAAGTGGGACCTTGATGCAGCCGTGATCGGCGAAGTAACGGCAACGGGGAATATGGAGCTCTTCTGG
>JACXUD010000156.1 GCA_014764025.1 Campylobacterota bacterium
GCTATGGCTCTTCGCGTCGCCTTGACTTAAGCAAAAATCTCCTAAAGCTAAAACCGCGTAGGGTTTTTAGAGGTGCCCATAAAGGAAACGCATGAAAACTCATACTCTTTTAATGCCTTTAGATATGCACCTGCATCTGCGTGACGGCGTCATGCTCGAACAGGTCGCTCCACTCTCTGCCTATACCTTCAGCGGTGCGATCGTTATGCCAAACCTCGTACCTCCCGTCTCTACCGTAGAGGATGTAAAAGCCTACAAGCAGCGCATCATGGCGGCGGTGCCGAATGACTACTTTGAACCCTATATGACTCTCTTTTACAAAAACTACGACAAAAGATTCCTTGAGAGCGTCAAAGATCATATTCTTGCTATCAAGCTCTACCCTGCCGGCATCACGACAAACTCCGAAGGGGGCGTGAGCTCTTTTAACATCGAAGAGATGCGCCCGACGCTTGAAGCGATGAGCGAGCTTGG
The DNA here is from genome assembly GCA_014764025.1 of Campylobacterota bacterium. Classification (GTDB taxonomy): domain Bacteria; phylum Campylobacterota; class Campylobacteria; order Campylobacterales; family Sulfurimonadaceae; genus JACXUD01. Next base: position 475 of record JACXUD010000156.1, read on the forward strand.
CATCGTTTTATGCGTTCACGGTGAGACTGACGGCTTTGTTATGGACAGAGAGGCGGAGTTCATGAGCATCTATGAGATGCTTGCATCCAACTTCCCGAATCTCAAGATCATCATGGAGCATATCACCACCAAAGCGGCCGTCGATATGCTTGAGAGATATCCAAACCTCTATGCAACAATCACGGTACACCATCTTCTTTTAACGCTTGACGATGTGGTCGGTGGGATGATGATGCCGCACCACTTCTGCAAACCGATCGCAAAGCGCCCCGAAGATAAAGAGGCCCTTTTAAAAGTCGCCCTTGATGCACACCCAAAAGTGATGTTCGGCTCAGACTCCGCACCGCACCCGATCAGCAAGAAAGAGGCGTGCGGCTGTGCGGCCGGCGTCTTTACGGCACCGATCGCGCTTCAACTGCTCTGTGAGATATTTGATAAATACGGCAAACTTGAAAATCTGCAAGCCTTTGTGAGCGACAATGCACAGAATATCTATGGTATCTGCCCGGAGTTCAAAGAGATCGTACTTGAAGAGCGTGAGTTTGAAGTCCCTGCAATTTATGGCAACGTAGTTCCGCTCTACGGCGGCAAAAAAATAAAGTGGGCCATTCAAAGTGTCGAGTAATATTCTTCTCTTAGAGGACGATCAGCTCCTATCGGAGACCCTCTGCGAGCTTTTTGAGGATGAGGGTTACAAACTTTTTCACGTTACGAACGGCCAAGCCGCACTCGATGCCACCTATTCGCATAAGTTCGATGCCTATATATTTGATATCAACGTTCCTCTGCTTGACGGCTTGACGCTTTTAAAAGAGCTGCGCCACTCAAAAGATGCTACCCCGACACTCTTTTTAACCTCCCATAAAGATAAAGAGATGCTCAAAAACGGCTTCAAAAGCGGTGCCGACGACTACATCACCAAACCTTTTGACCCCGAGGAGCTTTTGCTTCGCATAGAGGCGCTTTTGCGAAGGACGCTTAAAAAGAGCGATGAGTGTATCGGAACCCTCTGCCATGACGCGGAGCATAAATCGATTCGCTACAAGGGGGTGGAGTTAGAGCTCTCCGTCAAAGAGTACCAACTCTTGGTACTTCTTATGAAACATGCCAACAACACCGTTCCAAAAGAGCTTATCATGGATGAGCTTTGGAGCCGCGGCGAGGGTGGAAGCGACGGTGCGATACGCGTCTATATCACCCGCCTCAAACAGCTCTTGCATGACATAGAGATCCAAAATATCCGTGGAGTGGGTTACAAGCTTGTTTCGTAGTCTTCGCATCAGCATCTTTATCTACTACTTTCTCACTTCAACGGCCTTTTTGGGGATCTTGTACTATTTTTTGGCCGTAGCAGAGGTGAAAAACACCCTTTTGCTCGGCATCGTTGTGCTCTGTTTCGTCACGCTCGGGGGCGTTTTAATCTCTAAACTCTCCATCGACCCGCTTGAAGAGCATGTCAAGAACCTCCAAGAGCTCTCCAAAGAGACGCTTCATGAGCTCAATCTTCCCATTGCGACGATCAACACCAATCTTCACATGCTCAAAAAATCTGCAAACGAACGCGACCTCAAACGCATCGAACGCATAGAGAAGGCTTCAATGATGCTGCAAGAGCGCTACGACGAGCTTGACTACATGATAAAGACGCAGACGCAAAGAGTCATCAAAGAGAGATTTGATGTTGCCGAGCTGGTACAAGAGCGTCTAGAGTTTCTCGCTCCGCTCTATGCCAACACCCGTTTTGAGACGAACCTATCGGCATGTGAAATCGAGTGTGACCGTATTGGGCTAGCCAAAGTGATTGACAACCTGATCGACAATGGGGTAAAATATTCGCCGCAAAGCGCTGCAATAGCGATCTCTTTAGATAAAAACAGCCTAAGCATTCAAGATTTCGGCAAGGGGATGGATGAAGTAGAGCTCATCCGAATCTTTGATGCTTACTACCAAGCAGACAGCTCGACCAAAGGTTTTGGGATCGGTCTGAGTATGGTCAAACGCTTTTGTGACGAGCAGAACATCGAGCTTGGGCTGAAATCTGCACCGAATATCGGAACAACGATAAAATTAACTTTTAAGGAACTTCATAGATGAATACGGAATTTTTACAACAAGCCGAAATGCTTCTTGATTACGGGGTTATGGGACTTCTGCTGCTGATGAGCATCGTGGCTCTTTGGCTCTTTATTGAACGTGTGATGTTTTATCGTTCTGTTAAAATAGAGAGCTATACAAACCGAGATGCGCTAGAGATGGAGCTCACAGATAATATCAGCGTCATCAGCGCCGTGGGAACGAACGCCCCTTATGTCGGACTGCTCGGGACTGTTCTTGGGATCATGATAACCTTCTATACGCTTGGCGATATCGGTGCGGTGGATGCCAAAAAGATCATGATGGGTCTAGCTCTTGCACTCAAAGCTACCGCACTGGGGCTTATCGTGGCTATCCCGGCGATACTAAGCTACAGCTATCTAGTACGTAAGGTTGAGAAGATTTTAACTCGTTTTGATATCGCCAACGAAGCAAATTCAAAGTAGTTTCACATGCCGAAGTGTAAAAAATCCCTGAAAAAGTTCGAGCAGATAAACGTCATCCCCTTTATCGATATCATGCTTGTTCTTCTTGTCATGGTGCTCACGACCGCGACCTTTATCAAGCAAGGGGTCATTCCCGTCGAACTCCCCGAAGCGAAGTCGCAAAAAAAGGATGAGAAGCCAAATGAGATCAACGTCTATGTAAAGGCCAACGGAGAGCTCTATTTTGACAAAGAGAGAGTGGACGCAGCAGAGTTAGAGGCAAAACTCTCTGCCCTTTCAAAAGAGCAAACGGTGGTACTGCGCAGCGACAAAGAGTCGAAGTTTCAAGACTTCGTCACCGTTATGGATATCCTCAAACGACTTGAGCACGAACAGCTCTATATCGTAACAAAAGAGTAAACGAACCTCTTAATAGCTCTTTTCCAAGAGTTTAAAGGGGATCGTCTTATTCGCCTCTACTGCATCTTTTGCAATCTCTTTTGCATGTGAAACTTCCGCACTCACTGCTCCAAACGTTTTCGTTTCATCTTTTTGAGGCTCATAAAAGAGCGTGGAGGCGATAAAAAAGAGAATCATGATCACTACGACTGCTACATAGAGCAGAACGTAGTTCTTTATCTGTCCTGTTTCAAAGGGGTTTTGCATAGTTACTGCCTCATAAAATTTAGGCAATTATAGCAAAGACTAGACGAGTGTTTTTTTAATCTCGCTCACAAACTCCGTAATATCGTCATGGAGTGCTTGAAGATCCTCTTCGTGTTCAACCTCATCGGCTAGTATCGAGCTGACGATGTCGTAGGTGACGATATCTTTATTGCGTGTAAGCTCTACGATATTGCTATAGGTGTTGATGGCGCACTGCTCCCCTTTGATGGCATCTTGAAGGATTGCGACCACGTCAAAATCCTTCGGCGCATCGTAGCCGCAGTTGGTGTGTGTGAGCCAATCCTGCGGATGCAACAAAGGTGTGCCGCCTAGCTGCAAGATTCTATCCGCCACCATCGTCGCATGGCGAAGTTCGTCCGCCGCATGTTGATTGAGCTCTGCTATTGCGGCATCTTTCATAAGCCCTTTGATCACTTTGGCTTCAATGAAATATTGATAATAAGCGAGCCACTCATCCGCATAGGCTCTGTTTAAGAGTCTAATGACCTCTTCAACCTCTATACCTTTAATGATAGATTTTCCAACTCGTGCCATGATAAACTCCTTGTAGATAATTTTTATCCTTTAGCTATTCTATTCCTGCTTTACTTAATCGTAACTATGTTTTAAATTTTAAGATGCTACTATTTGGTTACTTTATACTTTAGGGCACCTCTAAAAACTCTACGCGGTTTTAGCTTTAGGAGATTTTTGCTTAAGTCAAGGCGACGCGAAGAGCCATAGCTAAAGCTACGGC
>JACXUD010000157.1 GCA_014764025.1 Campylobacterota bacterium
AAAATCAAATAGGCAGGACGCGGATTTTAGAAGAGAGTTTCTCTTTAAGAGTCGTCTCGATAGCGTAGAGCGTGCCCGTAGTCGAGCTAGCACAACCGCTGCACGCGCCAAGATAACGAATATATACATCGATATACTCATCTCCTTTTTTGATGTCGATGACCTCCATATTTCCGCCGTCCATTACAAGGAACTGACGTACGTTCTCATCGATCACCGCATCGATCGCTTTGATCTGCTGCACAAGCGTCATCTCTTCAAAGTTGCCTTTGATACCTGCATCCGCAGCCGCTTTCATCTTCTCTTCGTCCATCTCGCGGCGAGTATCTTTGAGAATATCCACAAGATAGTATTCGCGTGCTTCATGACCGCCTGGCTTAATACAGCTTTTACAGAATCCGCCGGCTTTTGTATAGTCGGTCACCTGCTCGATCGTTTTAAGATCGTTGAGGCGGATAACCTCTTTAAGAGTCGCAAGGCTTACGCGAGCACACTCACAGACGATGATCTCCTCTTCAAAGCTAGAAGCATCAACACCCTTGTAAAGTCCTGCCGCTTTTTTGATAACGTCATACGCCATAACCGAACAGTGCATCTTTTGAGGCGGAACGGCCGGAACATCCGGGTGGTCGCGAAGTGCGAACTCAACGTCTATATTCGTGATCTTGACCGCTTCATCGACCGTCTTGCCGATACAAAGCTCCGTCATAACATCACTCGAAGCGATCGCAGTTCCACAACCAAAACTTTTGAACTTCGAGTTTACGATGCGGTCATCCTTAGGATCGATCTCCCAGTAGAGACGAACCGCATCCCCACAGCTCTCGGCACCGAAATCGGCAACGATAAGCTTGTTGCCTCTTGATGCAGCCTCCTCTTCGCTGATCTCGCCTTGATGTTGCGGATTGTTCATAAGTGTCGTAACTTTATTTGAGTAGGCATCCCAAAGTGATGCGCCAAGTAGATCATTTTTTGCCATCTTAAAATCCTTATTTATTTTAATACGCGATCGAAGCAAAGCTCCGATCTGCTACGCTGGCCGCTAAGGCACTAAAGCTTGCCTCATTCGAGGCAGAAAATTTTTAAACAATCAAATCACCTAAGAAAACACTCTCTTAGTGATGGTGGTGCAGTTCGCACTCTTGCACTTCACCGCCCGGTGTCGGTTTCACTTTTGCGTACGAGCTTGAGATCGCTCTGAGTCTGCCTACCGCTTTTGTGAAGTGGCCGATCGCGTAGTCGATCTCTGCATCCGTCGTGAAACGGCTAAGGCTTAGACGGATACCCGTGTGCGCCAGCTCATTGTCAGCCCCGATAGCAAGCATAACGCTGTTTGCTTCCAAATCTTCACTCGCACACGCACTTCCCGTCGATGCGCCGATCTGACCGTTATTGAGATCCCACAGCATACCTTCGCCCTCTACCCCGCGGATAGAGACAAGGATCGTGTTCGGTGTACGGTGTTCACGCTTGCCGACCACGAACGTATCAGGAAGCTCTAAAATCGCATCCTCTAAACGATCGCGTTTTGCTCTGATGCTTGCCATTTTAGTTTCGATATCCGTCGTCGCAAGCTCGAGCGCTTTACCCATACCCACGATTCCCGCTACGTTGAGCGTGCCGGAGCGGCGTCCGCCCATCTGATCGCCGCCGTGAAAGAGCGGAGTGAGCGGCTGAGAGTTCTTGATGTAAAGAGCACCGATACCCTTTGGCCCGTGGAACTTGTGCGCCGACATACTTAAAAAGTCAACATGCACATCTTGAAGATCGACAGGGATCTTACCTACCGCTTGAACGGCGTCTGAGTGGAAAAGCACCCCTTTAGCCTTGCAGATCTCGCCGATCTCTTTAATAGGAAAAATCATTCCCGTCTCGTTTGACGCCCACATAACCGATACCAAAGCCGTCTTTTCAGTGATGAAGCCCTTAACGGTGTGCGCCTCTACGATACCCTCTTCATTTACCGGAAGGTATGTCACCTTTACCCCTTGCTCTTCAAGGAATTTACATGTTGAAAGGATAGCCGGGTGCTCTACCTCGGTCGTGACGATATGGTTTTTGTCACCGTTTAATATATGGTCTATCCATACCGATTTAAGTACCCAGTTGTTCGCCTCCGTCGCACATGACGTAAAGACGATATCGTCTTCATCGGCAGCATTGAGCGCCGTATATACTTGGTTGAGCGCCGTTCTTAATGCCGGGTGTGAAGCCGTACCGAACTTATGAAGCGAGTTAGGGTTTCCAAAAACATCGCTAAAGAACGGAAGCATCGCTTCAACAACCTGAGGATCAACCATTGTCGTAGCGTTATTGTCTAAATAAACTCTCATTGTTCACCTTTTTATAAAGAGGTTTTAACCTCTCTTTTTAAATAAGACAATTTTTGTCTCTTTTTATTTTTGACATAATAATAGTTTTGTTATTTGAGAAAGCTTAAGGATTTCTGATTAAGGAGAATGCTTAAGCAAAACCCTCTTTTGGCATGTGAAAAGAGTACTTGCTTAAACAAAGAGGGTGTACAATACCGCCCTTCATATAAGGAAAAGCAATGCAGGTCAATGTTATAGTCGATGTTCTTCGCGCCTTTACGGTCGCTCATTTTGCATTTATCCAAGGGGCAAAGCGTATCTATCTCGTCGCCTCGCAAGAGGAGGCGTTTAAGCTTAAAGAGAGCAATCCCGAGTATCTTTTGGCGGGAGAGAGCGGCGGGCTGGCGATAGAAGGGTTTGATCTGGACAACTCCCCGGCCGCGCTGCTGCTTCATGACGTAGCGGGGAGAGTATTAGTTCAAAAGACCAGCAACGGCACAAAAGCGACTCTGGAGAACTTGGATGCCCACCGACTCTTTGTCACGGGCTTTAGCAATAGCTATCAGCTGGCTCACTATCTGCGCACTCTTCCGATTAAAAAGCTCAACATCATACCCTCTCGCCTCAAAGATGATGATTTTGCCGTCCAAGAGCATATCCAAGCGCTCTATGAGGGCAAAGAGAGCTCACAGCTTCAGACCATTCGCCGTATCGTGACAAGCGATGTCGCCTCAAAATTCTTTACCGACGAGCGTTTCAATCCCCAAGATGTGGTCTATGCCACAAGCGAAATAGCGTGCGACTTTGTGATGGAGGTCAAAAACGACGGGCCTGAGGGTGTCTATATCGAAAAATGCTTTTTTAAAGGATAGCTCGGTTTTCTACGAGTGCGCATCATAAAAGTGTATAATACCTCTAAAAAAGGCGTGCCATGTGCAACTTCAACAAACACGACGACGATACGAAACTCCTCATCCATCTCTTTATGAGCAAATGCGCCGAGGCTCTAGGGGGCGCCAATGCACTCCTCTCGCTTCTAGAATCGATGCGTGCGCAAAAACCCCATCCGCTCATATACGATAAATGCCTTATCAAATCTTCACATGCCGCAATCAGCTGGAATAAAGCGGTCTATGTGGAGAAGCTGCGTACGCTGGAGCATCTTCTAGCAGAACACAAAAGTGCAAAAGAACCGAACTTCAATATTCTTGAGCATAAGAACAAAAAGATTCAAAAAGAGATCTCCAATACGGTCAAGGCGATGCGCCCTATCGAGTTTATCGTCAAGCCTCACGATAGCTCGCTTGGCGGGTTCGAGTTCGAGCCCTTCGAGTTTGTGGAAGAGGGCTATGTGAAGCTCAACCCTCTCTTTGTCGCTTTTTTCTTCTGTTCGGTCGAATATACCAAAAAAGCGCTCAACTACACGGCCGCTTGACCCTCAAGCCGCCCGCTACTCCTGCAGCGCGAACTGCTCTATAGCCTCTCTTATCTGATCCAAGTTGTAGGGCTTTGCCACAAAGCCGTTCATACCTGCGGCGTAGTAGCTCGCGAGCTCCTCTTCACGGGTGTTGGCGCTTAGTGCGACGATCGGTATGGCGCTCCCGCTCTCGCGGATTTTGCGTGCTGCCTCTTTGCCGTCCATGACCGGCATATCTATATCCATAAGGATAAGCGAGTAGCTCTCTTTTTGCACCTCTTCGAGCGCTTGTGCACCGTTTTGAACAAGGGTGAAGTCAACACCGATCTCCTCCAAGATAACCGATATGAGCATTTGATTGGTGACGTTGTCTTCGGCAACAAGCAGATTGAGCACTTTTTGAGGCTTTTGCATACCATCTTCACATGCCAAGAGCAGTCTATATTTATGCCCCAGATCCTCTTGAAGATCGACTTCCAATCTACACTGCGCGCCTTCACACTCCATACTCAAAGAGTCGTAATCATAAAGACTTCGGCTTGAATCTATCACGTCGAATTGAAGTTCCGGCTCTCCATCGGGCGATATGTTTAAATACGCAAGGGCATAGAGGCTCTGCTCTGCCTCTGCGATGGCTGCCACGCCGCTTAAGAGC
>JACXUD010000158.1 GCA_014764025.1 Campylobacterota bacterium
AAGGTACTCACCCAAAACGCTCTGCCAAAACCCTTTTATTGGGCGTTTATCTCTTGGCATGTGAATTAGTTTCACATGCCAAGGTTTTTAGAATATATCACTCTTTATAGAAGCAGCTAAAAATCTAAAGGACTTATCACTTTAGACTTGTTCATCTCTGCTACTACATGCGTGTAAATCATCTTCGTCTCGACCGATTTGTCTCCTAAAAGTTCCTGAATAGAGCGAATATCTACGCCGTTTTGCAAAAGATGGTAGCGTAGGAGTAGCGAAAAATATGCGATGTTACCCGCGCTTGACAAGCACTTGCGTATAAAGAAACAATAGGGCATTAAATGCCTGATTTTGCGTAGCCGCACTTACTTTTCGCTCTATGGCAAGATGTGTTCAAAATGCTTCTATTTCCACTTAACCCATATCAGCAGGATGCTTTTTCTGATGAAAAAAGATATAGCGTTTTATCCAGCCAATGTACGTTTGTTCTGTTTTCATAATTATAGTGCCGAACTCTGATCTGTTCACGTACCGAGTCCATGAGTCTTTTTGGCATGGTTAACTTCTCTAATCATAAGGACATAATGTTCTTTTAGCACGATTTTCACCTGATAGCAGGAGATCAAAACAGCAAAAATTTCAAGGTTTTTACTGTAGAATTTATGAAAATTTGTCATTTTGTAATGTTTTTAAGCGAAATTTTCAGTATCATGACATTTTTAATGTCCAAATATCTAGTGAATTTCTGGCAAGAGGGCATATTGTGGGTATGAATTTAGGTGATTTAATTGGCTAAATGGTTATCAATCTAGAATGGTCTGAAGAAGCTCTTTAAGATATAGAATCTAATGCCAAATAGTAACAAAAGCATATTGGCATATAATGTGCTTTGCAAGAGCATGACAAAAATATTTCTCTTTATCTCCATACTCTTTTTATTTTCACATGCCACGCCTAGCGACTCTTACGAGCGCTTAAACTCACAGCTTGATGCCCTTGGCACCAAACTCTCACCCGAAGAGAAGGTCAAACTCTACTTTCTCACCCTCTCGACCGAAGAGAAGATCCTCGCAAGTCTTGCACACGAAGATGAGCAGCTCCAAGAGATCAAACGCCTAGAGCAAGAGACGCTTAAAACCATCACATCACTGCACGAATCGCAGACATCGCTGAGTGCCGATGAGATAGAGAAGATAAAATCGCTCTACACCACCCTCACGGCACAAGGATATGAGGCGCTTCAAAGCAAAAGAGCGCAAAAAAACGCCCAGCCGCAGATCGTCGAGAAGATCATCTATCAAGAGAAGCCCGCTCAAGCACAAGAGTTCACATCGTTCATATTCATCGGCCTCTTTATGGGGCTTGTGGGTCTTATGATCGGCTACTTCTTCTTTCACAAAAAAAAGAGCCCGCCTCAAGATTCACATGCCATAGATGAAGCCAAAGAGCAGCTAGCGGCGATGAAACAAGAGCGCGAGAGTGCCGAGGCAAAACAGCGCGAGCAAGAGAAGATATGGCATGTGAAAATTGAAGAGCTTCAAATAAAAAACACTGCTCTCGCACGCGCCAATGATGAAAACAGACGCGATCTAGAGCGCAAGATAGAGTCACTTAACGATGAGAATGCTTCGCTCAAAGCGCAGCTGGAGGCTCTTCGCAAAGAGCTGATGGCAAAACAAAAAGAGAGCGAGCACTACGCCGCGCTCTGTGCAAGCCAGTCGCAAGATAGAGACGAGTTCGAGCAAAGAGTGAACGATATCGCCAATCAGAGCCGCGATATCTATAAGGTTCTTGATACGGTCACCGATATCGCCGACCAGACAAATCTGCTCGCCCTCAATGCGGCTATTGAAGCGGCGCGCGCGGGCGAGCACGGCAGAGGCTTTGCCGTGGTGGCCGATGAAGTACGCAAACTTGCCGAGCGAACGCAAAAGACATTGCTTGACGCAAGAGCTCATATATCAAGCGTCGTCGAGTCGATCGCTTCGCTCAAAGCCGGCTGAGCTTGACTCAAAAAGCGAATTTGGGTAAAATTCCGCAGTTACAAGTTACACATTCATTGTTAACCCAAATTCACCCCTCATTTTCAAAAATCCCAAAACATTAAGGTAGAATTTTTATGAGTGAACAAAATTCACAACCTCAAAAGAGCTCAAAAAGCAATAACTCCAAGTCACGTTCGCACACTCCGGCCACAGGGCTCACTATCGAAGAACTCCGAACCAAAAAGATCGATGATCTCATCGACATAGCAACCGAACTCGAAATCGAGTATCCTCACGAACTTAAACGCCAAGACCTTATTTTCGAAATCTTAAAGACTCAAACGGCGCAAGGCGGCTTTATCCTCTTTAGCGGTATCCTAGAGATCATGCCTGACGGTTACGGGTTCATCCGTTCAATTGATAAGAGCTTCTCGGACTCTATCAACGACGCCTATGTTTCTAACACCCAGATCCGCCGTTTCGCACTTCGTAACGGGGACGTGGTCACGGGTCAAGTTAGAGAGCCAAAAGACCAAGAGCGCTACTACGCACTCATCAAGATAGAGGCGATCAACTACCTCCCGCCAGAAGAGAGCAAAAGACGTCCGCTCTTTGAGAACCTTACGCCGCTTTATGCAAGTGAGCAGCTCAAACTAGAGTACCGCGAAAACGGCATCACGGGCCGTATGATGGACCTATTCTCGCCTATCGGCAAGGGTCAGCGCGGTCTTATCGTTGCACCTCCAAGAAGCGGTAAGACGGAGCTTCTTAAAGAGATCGCCCACGGTATCACGGCAAACCATCCTGAAGTCGATCTGATGGTCTTGCTTGTAGATGAGCGCCCCGAAGAGGTTACGGATATGGAGCGAAGCGTCAAGGGCGAGGTTTACAGCTCTACGTTTGATATGCCGGCAAAGAACCACGTAAAAGTGGCCGAGATGGTGATCGAGCGTGCAAAACGCCGCGTCGAGCTTGGGCGTAACGTCGTTATCTTGCTTGACTCTATCACGCGTCTAGCGCGTGCTTACAATACGGTCACGCCTTCAAGCGGTAAAGTGCTCTCGGGCGGGGTGGATGCCAACGCGCTTCATAAACCAAAACGCTTCTTCGGTGCGGCTCGTAATATTGAAAACGGCGGCAGTTTGACCATCATCGCAACCGCACTTATCGAGACGGGAAGCAAGATGGACGAGGTCATCTTCGAGGAGTTCAAAGGTACGGGTAACTCAGAGGTCGTTCTTGACCGTAAAATCGCAGAGCGCCGTATCTTCCCTGCTATCGATATCCTTAAATCGGGAACTCGTAAAGATGAGCTTCTTGTGGGTCAAGATGTACTTCACAAAGTATTCATCCTGCGCCAAATGATGCAAAAACAAGAGAACGAGGTCGAAGCGCTTAAATTTATCTACAACACGATGGCTAAGAAGGGAACGAATGCTGAGTTCCTTGAGAGCATGAACCCTAACGCCTAAGGTTTGAAAAATGAAACTCGGAGTCTTTGACAGCGGTATCGGCGGGCTGACCGTTGTGAAGTCTCTGCTCTCGCACAACCTCTTTAGCGAGATCATCTACTACGGCGACACGGCTCGCGTCCCCTACGGTATCAAAGATAAAAACACCATCATCCGCTACGCCATCGAGGCGGTCGAGTTCTTTAAGAACTTCGATCTTGACCTTATCATCGTGGCGTGCAACACCGTATCGGCGCACGCTCTGAACGAGATGCGAGAAACCGCGAACTGTCCCGTCATCGGTGTGGTCGATGCAGGTGTTCAGGCGACCGTGAATGCTTTATCCTCAAAAGATGCGAATATCCTTATCATGGCGACCAAAGCGACCATCAAATCACATGCCTACGAATCGGAGCTCAACGCCAGAGGCTACAACAACCTCACCTCGGTCGCTTCGGGGCTTTTGGTGCCCATCGTCGAAGAGGAGATATACAGCGGCGAGGTCTTAGAATCAACGCTTCGCCACTACTTCAAAGATGTCGTCCACCCCGATGCCATCATTTTGGGGTGTACCCACTTCCCGCTTATTTCACATGCCATAAGTGAGTTCTTTCACGACAATACCACCCTCATTCACTCAGGCGATGCGATCGTAGAGCTACTAGAGCGTGAGTTTGTATTTAAAGAGCGATACCCGGAGCCGAATCTGAAATTCTTTGCCTCGGAAAACCCCGAATCGCTTCGCAATATCGCCAAGAAGTGGCTGGGATTAGAGTCGCTCTAGATGCGTCTCATAGACTCCAAATAGCGATCTACATAAGCAAACCGCACCACTTTATAGGTCTTCTCTTTAATCTTTAAGGCGACTGCTTTGCCAACAGAGTTCCCCTCAAGGCAGCACGCTTGACATCGCTTCAGCTCTTCGATCAGCCGCTCTAAGCCGGCAACTTT
>JACXUD010000159.1 GCA_014764025.1 Campylobacterota bacterium
ATCTACTTCATCACAAGGACATATCAGTTCGTGCTGATCGCGATGCTGGTGAATACACTACCTATCATCTGGTTCTTTGCGTCGCTCTTTATGTTCGGCGTTACTCTCTCGACGGAGATATTCGTCGCACTCATCATTACACTGGCACTCTCAAGCGATGCCACGATGCACTTTATCTACCACTACTATAAACAAAGGGCAAAACCTAGAAATGCTGAACAGACACTTGAGACATCCTTTGTCTATGTGGGAACGCCGCTTGGGATGGGGAACGTCATCTTGATTCTCACCTTTGTTTCGCTTGTGAGCGTCCCGGACGAGACGATCAACACCGTGGGTCTCTACAGCTCCGTGCTTATCACCATCTCATTGCTATCCGAACTCTTCGCGTTGCCGATCCTCTATTTGAGCCAGATAAAGAACAACCGCGCTCTTAAAGGCTACTACCATGAGAAGTAGATCTATCGCTATCTTCGGTGCAACCGGGTATATCGGGTTGATCCTCTCAAACCGCTTTATAGAGACGACAACGCCCCTCAAGCTCTTTGTGCGCAATAAACAGCGCGTGAAGTATCTGAAGAGATACAGCCACATAAGCAGCTGCGACCTCGCTTTGATAGAAGAGAACAGGGCAAGATTGATAGAGGAGCTCAAAACGGTCGGCACCCTCTACTACCTTATACACTCGATGGACGGTGCTTCAAGCTCGGAGTATCTGCAAAGAGATCTGACAATCGCTTCATTGGTGGGGGAGTGTGCCAAGGAGGCGGGAGTTGAACATATCATCTATCTAGGCGGTCTGGGTATCTCACTCAAAGCCCATCCCCTCTCGATGCATCTCAGCGATCGACAGCTCGTTGCAGAGGCGCTTCGCAAAAGCGGTGTGCCGACGACGGAGATCCGAGCAGGCGTTATCATGGGAGCGGGCTCGGCAAGCTTTGAGATCATTCGAGCGCTCGGAGACAAACTCCCTTTTATTCCAAAGCTCTCCTATGCCAGCGGCAGATGCAATCCTATCGACGTCGATGACGTCATAGCCTATCTGCTCAATGCGGCGGATGATGAGCGCTACAAAGGTGAGATCATAGAGATCGGAGCAAAAGAGAGCTGCCGTTACGATGAGATGGTCTGCATATACGCCAAAGCGGTACGCGATCGCAACCTTAAGGTCGTGTGGCTGCCGTTTGCTTCGAATATCTTGACGAAAAAGATAGTCGCTCGTATCGTCTCATATCTCTCGGCTATTCCCTATGCGCTTGCCTATCCGCTTATCGACGGGCTTGACTCTATGGCGATCAAGGGGAGCTATGCCGTAGAGAATATAGATAGCTCCATTAAGCCGCTTGGCGTAGTCGAGTCGATTCAAAAGGCCTCTGAGTACGAAGCGGCAGGGCGTGTTGAGAGCTACTGGTCTCTACCGCTCAATCTACAGGTGCTCTCCCAAGAGAAAGAGAGTTTTTTGCATATCGAGCTTGATGGTGCCAAAGAGCAGCTAAGCAGGCTGGGGATGCTCTATGAGATTCGAGAGCGCATCGTACATCAAAGCGAGGTAGAGGCGATATTCAAAGAGATCAAGCGTGTCGGCGGAGATTACGGCTACTGGTCGCCTCAGTGGATGTGGCGAGTGCGTGCATTCATAGATAAGCTTGTCGGCGGGCCGGGATTAGAGGTAGGCCGACGTGACGGCTCGCGTGAGATCCGTATCGGCCAAAGGCTTGATTTTTGGATCGTTTCGGCATTTAAAGAGAGCGCTCATCAAAAGATACTTACACTCAAAGGACGCATTAAAAGCCCTGGAAGTTCATGGCTACAATTTGCCCTCATAGAGCAGCAAAACGGTTTGTGGCTTCTTAGCGTGCGTGCCTATTTTGCACCTTCGAATATCTTTGGATATCTCTATTGGTATTCGCTCTTTTTCATCCATAAATTCATCTTTACCGAGATGATAAACAATATCGTGAAATGTGCACACGTGAGCTTAAAAGCGGACTAACAATATGGCAATTTGCCATATATTGGCCGTTTTTAATGAAAAAAAAGTATAATTTTTCAATTTTAAATAGCAAAGAGTTTTCGTGCAAGATTTAGTGATTAAACGCGTCGGAGTCCTGCTTCGTCCATCTACGCCTGAGCTCAAAGAGAGCTTTTTAGAGCTAAAGAGCGTCTTTAACAGACACGGCATCGAGGTCTTTATCGAGAGTATCAGCGGCGGCATGATAGATCTTATCGGAATGGATCTTGACATTTTGTGCAAGCAGTGCGATATCCTAGTCACGCTTGGCGGTGACGGTACGCTTATCTCGGCTGTTCGTCGCAGTTTTACCTACGATATTCCGGTTTTGGGCATCTATGCCGGCAACCTCGGCTTTTTGGCGGATGTCGGTTTCGATGAGATCGAGGATTTTGTTGCAAAATTAGCCGCAGGCAGATTTCGTATAGACGAGCGTGCCGTATTAGAGGCAAAAGTCCTTAAAGATAATGAAGCGACAACGTTTTATGCCTTTAACGACATCGTTTTGACACGCTCCTCTATCTCGAATATGATAAGCATCAAAACACTGGTTGACGGCAAAGAGTTCAACACCTACTACGGCGACGGCGTTATCGTATCGACCCCGACAGGCTCGACGGCCTACAACCTCTCATCCGGCGGGCCGGTGCTCTTTCCGCTCACAAACGTCTTTGCGCTCACGCCTATATGCCCGCACTCGCTCACCCAGCGCCCCGTCGTATTGCCGGGGAAATTCTCTATCGAGATGAAGACGCCAAAGAGCCGTGCGGTCATCATCGTCGATGGGCAGGATATGGTGGAGCTAGAGCAGAATCAAAGCCTCTATATCCGTTTGGCATCCAAAACGGCAAAACTGATCCACCGAGAGGAGTTCAACTACTTTGATGTGCTTAAAGAGAAGCTTAAGTGGGGAGAGTAGGGCGTGATTGAGCGTTTTTATCTCAAAGATTTTTTAACTTTTAACGAGGTGGAGCTAGAGCTCTCGCACGGTTTGATCGTCTTTAGCGGCCCAAGCGGGAGCGGTAAGTCTATTTTGATGGAGTCGATTTTAAGCTCGTTCGGCCGAAGCAGCTGCGACGCCGCCGTTTGCGAGTCAAGCGTCACATGGCCCATTGACGAAGAGCACGGCATCGAGAGCGAAGAGATCAATATCTTCAAGCAGCTCAAAAAAGAGAAAGCGCGCTATTTTCTGAATAATCAAAGCGTCTCGAAAAAGGCTTTAGAGAGTATTTCCAGCAGATATTTTCGCCATTTAAGTCTTCGTGACTACAGCGATTTCGAAAACCTCTCTTTATTGGAGCTTTTAGATAGCCGAATCGCGAAAAATAAGAGCGGAATAATCAGCCAAAAAAGAGAGCTGGCAGAATCGTTTCACGCTTTAAAAGAGCATAAAACGGCCCTCGCAAAGATAGTAGAACAAGAGCGCAATATCAGCGAGCTCAAAGAGTTTGCGGCCTTTGAGATAGAGAAGATCACCAAAGCCAATCCAAGACCCGACGAAGACGAAGAGTTGATGCGCATCAAAAAAGAGCTCTCGAAAAAAGAGAAGATGACGCAGCTGCTTGAGAGTTCGCAAGGGATATTCGAGTTTGAGAGCCGTATCTCCTCGCTCTTTGAGATGCTCGAGGTCGATGGTGCCTTCTTTGACGATGCCATGAATGAGCTCAGATCGCATTTTGAAGCGATCGAAGAGCGTTTTGGTGCACTCGAAGAGGTCGATATAGAGGATGTACTCAACCGTATCGAGGAGCTCTCCGAGATCAAGCGCCGATACGGCAGCATCGAAGCGGCACTGGAGTATAAAGAGCAGAAGATCACCGAGCTTGCGACCTATGAGAATATCGCATTCGAGAAGGGCTCGCTAGAGTCGATGATAGCGAAACTGCAAAAAGAGTGTGACGCACTTGCACAGGGACTTCATGAGGCAAGAATCGAAGCGCTTAAAGCTTTTATGGATGATCTCAATTCCTATCTTAAGGAGCTCTATCTGCGTGAAGCGAATATCAAGATAGAAAAAGAGGAGCTGGGAGCCAACGGATACGACAAGATCATCTTGGAGCTTCAAAATACGCCGCTAGAGAAGATCAGTACAGGTGAGTTCAATCGTCTGCGTCTTGCTATTTTGCTCTTAAAAGCCGAACAGATGAGCCAAAACGGCGGTGTATTGATGCTCGATGAGATCGATGCGAACTTAAGCGGCGAGGAGTCTATGAGTGTTGCCAAGGTCTTAAAACGATTGGCAAGATATTTTCAGATATTCTCTATCTCGCATCAGCCTCAGCTGACATCCATGGGCGATCAACACTTTTTGATCCATAAGGTCGATGGCGTTTCACATGCCAAAAAGCTAA
>JACXUD010000024.1 GCA_014764025.1 Campylobacterota bacterium
TCATCGCCGTAGCTTTAGCTATGGCTCTTCGCGTCGCCTTGACTTAAGCAAAAATCTCCTAAAGCTAAAGCCGCGTAGAGTTTTTAGAGGTGCCCATAATAGAGCCGTAGATATGAAGAAGATTCTTGGATTTTTCTTAGGATTGGGTTTGGTTGTCGTTGCAAGTGCAGAGGATGGAGCAGCTCTTTATAGCAAATGTGTTTCATGTCACGGTGCTTCGGGTGAAAAGGTTGCTTTAGGGAAAAGTAAAGTGATTAAAGATATGAGTAAAGCAGATTTTATTGCGGCAATGAACGGATATAAAGACGGCTCATACGACGGAAGTGCAAAAGGGGTTATGAAGGGTCGGGTAGCAGGCTTGAGTGACGCTCAAATTGAGGCTATGGCGGCGCATATCACCTCAAAATAGTCATTTGAGTGCTTTTTGCACCCAAATGAGACTTAGTCTCTAAACGGGGAGCGGGAGTGGTTCGCACCGCGATCGCTTCTACTTCTCTCTCCGCCGTGTCTCTCACCGCGGTTTCTATCATAACCGCCATCTCTTGATGAGCGGTAGTTGTCTTGACGCTGACGGCTTCTGCCGCCGCGGAAGTTTCCGCCGCGTGAACCTCTAGAGTCTCTGCCGCCTTCGCGTCTGTTGTTTTGACGATCTAATATTTTAGTCAGTCTCTCTGCAGGGATGCCGATCTCATTCGGTCCTTTGATATCTTGCTTGTCAAGAAGCATTGAGATCAGTTTGTATGCCATTTGCTCTTCATCAAGCTCTTCACGCAATATATCAAGAAGTTTGTGCGCTTCATCATAGATGTGCTGCTCTTTTACGGCTTTGGAGAGTGCCAGGATGCTGTTTTGTTTAAGATCATGCTTGCTTGGGATGTAGGCATGTTTCATTTGTGTTTTAACAATCGACTTTATCTTTTGAAGCTCTTTGAACTCTAAAGGCGTTAAGAGTGTAATTGCTTTACCTTTTGTTCCCGCGCGTCCCGTTCTGCCGATTCTATGAACATATGACTCCGGATCAAACGGAATATGGTAGTTGAATACGTGCGAGATGTTGTTGACGTGAATACCGCGTGCGGCAACGTCAGTCGCTACAAGAACTTTTACATTATTTGATTTGAAGCCTTTAATAACGATTTCGCGTTGTTTTTGTTCCATGTCTCCGTGAAGACCGTTTGCCAGATATCCTGCGTTGCTAAGAACATTCGAGAGTCTGTCAACTTCGCTTTTCGTACGGCAGAAAACGACTGATTTTTGCGTCTCTTCAGCATCAAGAAGACGGATGATCGCATCATCACGTTCACTATCTTCGATTACATAGTAGAGCTGTTCGATGTCCGAATTTGTCGTTTCGCCTTTTGTGATCGATATGAACTCAGGATTTTGGAGGATTCTATTTGCCAAATTCTTGATCGGCTGCGGCATAGTAGCCGAGAAAAGAAGCGTTTGGCGTTCTGATGGAAGATAAGAGAATATCTCATTGATATCATCCAAAAAGCCCATGTCAAGCATCTCGTCCGCTTCATCCAATACTACGATCTTCGGTTCGAAATTTTCGAGCTTCCCGCCTTTTAATAGATCTAGAAGACGACCCGGAGTTGCAATGACGGCAGCAACACCGCGGCGGATGTTGTCGATTTGACGGCCGTATGAACTTCCCCCATAGACGGTAGAAGTCTTGATACCGAGGTATTTTCCGTATTTGTATATCTCATCGCTAACTTGTGTCGCAAGCTCTCTTGTAGGAGTTATAACAAGAATCTGTGCTCTTTTTGAATCATCCATAAGATCGAGTGCCGGCAGAGAAAAAGCTGCCGTTTTTCCCGTACCCGTGTGTGCTTGTCCTACGATATCTCTACCTTGAAGGATAAATGGGATCGCCTGTGCCTGGATCGGGCTTGGTGCGCTAAATCCCGCGTCGTTGATACTTCTAAGAAGATCGTTGCTTAAACCTAATTCTTTGAAAGTCAATACTTTCTCTTCGTTGCTTGTTTGCATTATATACCTTGTTGAAAACAAGGCACAAATTGCCACAGAGCTCCAAAGAGTTCTATCAATGCCTCGTTCTCGATTTTTAAATAGGGGCGGATTATATCTAAAATATCTATTTTTTTATTTAATTAAATTATATTTCTATGAATTTAAGTTTCGATTGTTACAAATAGATTTATGAAAAGCTTAAATAGCAGCAATAAAACTATTTGAATATGACTCTTTGTCATATTTTTAGAGCCGATATAGAAATAGTGTATAATCCAAACCATAAAAATATTAAGGTTGGCATGTGAATTTACTCTATTTTCTTTTGGCGCTCACAACTTTGTTGATGCTCTTTTTTATCGCCCTCTCATTCAGAGCCAAAAGCTCTTTGCAAGAGTTGCATGAAGAGGCGGCGCTGCTTCAAGAACAAAAAAGAGATATCGAATCTAGATATAGAGAACTCGAGATAGAGTTTAGAGTTCTTTCTACAAAATACGAGCATGATGCCAAAGCCGCAAAAGAGCGTTTTGAGATGCTCAAGAGTGCCAAAGAGGAGCTCTCTAGGGAGTTCAAAGTTGTAGCCAATGAGATATTTGAAGATAAGTCCAAACAGTTCGGCACAACTTCCAAAGAGCAGCTTGAACTTCTGTTAAAACCCTTCCGAGAGCAGATAGCCAACTTCGCGAATCAATCCAAAGAGCAGTTCATCAACGAGGCAAAAGAGCGTCATCTGCTTAAAGATGAGCTCTATAGGCTTGCGCAGATGAACGAGAAGCTTTCGCAAGATGCGCTCAATCTTACAAAAGCTCTGAAAGGGGAGAATAAGACGCAGGGCAATTGGGGTGAGATCGTTTTAGAGCGTATCTTGGAGGAGTCCGGGCTTAGAGAAGGAAGTGAGTATGAGCTTCAAGCCACTCTAAAAGATCAAGAGAGCAAAACATACCGTCCCGATGTCATTATTCACATGCCAAAAGGACGGGATATCATTATAGACTCCAAGGTCTCTTTGAACGCCTATGAGCGTTTTATGAGCGCACAGAACGATGAGACAAGAGTGCGCGCACTCAAAGAGCATATAGCAAGCATATCCGCGCATATCAAGAGTTTGAGCGAGAAGAAGTATGAAAAGCTCGAAGGAGTCAATTCGCTCGATTTCGTTCTGCTCTTCATGCCTATAGAGGGTGCCTTTTTGCTCGCACTCGAACATGACGGCGAATTTTTCAAAAGAGCCTACGAGAGCAATATTTTAGTGGTTTCACCTTCGACACTGCTTGTAACGCTTCGTACGATCGAGCACATTTGGCGCACGCAGCGCCAGCAAGAGCATGCGCAAAAGATAGCAAGCGAGGCGGAGGGAATGCTGGAGAAGCTCGCTTTGTTCGTCGAAGAGATGCAGAACCTTGGAAATATCTTGCAAAAGGCACATCAAACATACGACAACAGCATGAAGCGTTTGAGCTCGGGACGCGGTAATGTGATAAAACGAGCCCAGAATATTGTAGAGCTCGGCGTTAAACCAAAAAAAGAGATACCGCTTCTATCTAATGATGAAGAGTAAGTATTTCTAAAGCAGCGGGTTGTTTTTTTTTAACTATAATCGAGTTATGAGATCTCTTAAAAGTGCAGTTTTAACATTGTTGCTCTTCTCGTTTAGTTTTTTGGTACTCCATGACTATGCAATAGCATCTATAGATGCAGACACGCAAAGCGAGATATGTCTTTTAAGTACGAACAAAGCTGCACTCGATACCCCTTCGCAGATTCACGATACCATCCACTCTTTTTTGATGGCTCCTAAAAACAGCGAACCCCTCATACCCGTGATATCTATGCAAAATCGCAGTGAAAACTCTGACGATACCCTTCTATCAAGAGCCGATTCTATAGCTCCTAGACCGCCGATACTCTAAACTCTTCTATCATAAAAATAAAAAAATTTTCAGCAGCAATAGAGGCTGCAAAGGAGAGAGAATGAGATTCAAATATATTTTAGCCTTTACACTCTTGAGCGTACATCTGCACGGTGCAAACCTTGCCGAGATATTGATAAAGCTAGAGGATTCGAAAAGATATCAAGCAATCGAGTATGAGGCCGACGCCGGCATCCTCCAAAGCGATGCATCGTCGAGCTACATCGCACCCGAGATATCGCTTGGCGTTTCACATGCCAAAGATGCGCTTCAAAGTGATGTAGGTTACTCGGTCGCCTTGTCACAAAATATTATGCAGCCCTTTAGCGTCGGATCGAAAAGGAGTGCCAATGAGTATGCCAAGCGCTCGATGAGACAAGAGGCAAAACATAAGAAACACCTCTTGAGGCTGGATGTTGCCTACAAATATCACAAGTCATGCCTCTATCAGAGTATGAAAGAGGAGATGCAAAGGCTCTATGAGGAGGAGAAGAGCGGTTTTACACGCTTGCAAAAGAGCTATGAAGCAGGCGAGATATCAAAAAAAGAGCTGCTCTTTTTTGAGCTGGAGTTGGTAAAGCTTCACCAAGAGCAGATCTCTTTAGAGAGCGCCTCGGCTTTTGCCTATTCGCTTCTTCAAGAGAGCGTCGTCCTTGCAGAGGGTGAAGTGTTGGCATGTGACGATCTAGTAGAGTTAAAGAGTGAGATGAACTTCGGGGTATTGGATGAACACTCGGAGGTGCTGCGAAGCGAGTATGATATCCGCAGTGCGGCCGCTAGCTATGAAAGCGCTCAAGCGGCTATAGAGTCGCTTTCGTATGAGATCTACTACTCAAAAGAGTTGGATACGACGGTAAGCGGATTGAGTCTATCGATTCCTATTATTCCCCTTACGTCGAAGAACTCGTTGGAAGCGCAATCAAAAAGAAGCAGAGTGATGCAGCTTCAAGCACAAAAAGAGCTTTTGAAGCATCAAATAATGAAACAAGAACAAAAGCGTTTAGAGCAGATAAGAGGGCTTTACGGGAGCATCGAGATCACGCAAAAAGAGGTTATACCGCTTGCACAAAAGCTTATGGAGATATCCAAGCGAGCACTTCAAGAGGGTGAGGCTTCAGTAATTGAGCATCTAGACGCAACACGCTCATATAAGCGTGCGAAGTTAGAGCTCTTGGGACTTCAAGAGAGCTATTACTACGAACTGTTTGAACTCTATAAAGAGGCAGATATTGAACTAGGAGAAGAGAGATGAGAGGGATCATTACACTACTATTTGGAGCCACGCTTCTCTGCGCAGCTCCGGTTATAAAAATGAATGCAGAGCAAAAGGGTAGGCTTGGGGTCGTCGTGGAGCATCCTCAAGCCGTAGAGGAGGTGCGCTACGGGCCTTTTAGTGCAAAGGTGCTCATAGATAAAGAGGATATATTCACTATCAATGCGAATATTTCGGGAAGCGTTGAGGCTATATACGTCAAGAACAGCCAGGCGGTAAAGGCGGGAGAGGTGCTCTTTAAAATTCGCAGTGCCGAATTGATAGAGCTTCAAAACAGCTATTTGAGCGCTTTTATTCAAAACGATCTCTATAGAAAAAACTACGAAAGAGATCAAGCCCTTTTTGACGAAGGCATTATCTCGCACAAGCGCCTTTTGGAGACAAAAGCACTCAAAGAGAGCAGCGACGTGGCGCTTGATATCGCAAAAAACAGACTGCTTGTGAGCGGCTTTCATAGATTCGGTGAGCTTGAAGAGCAAAAGAGAGCTTTTTCGGAGGAGATACTCAGAGCACCTCGCGCGGGGTATGTTGAAGAGGTAAGCGTGAATGTCAAAGAGAATATAGATGCCCGTACAAAGCTGGCCCTGATCTATAGCAGCAAGAGCCCCTATCTAGAAATCAACGTTCCTTCAAAATATATCGAGAGGGTTCAGCAGGGAGAGAGAGTCGATTTTGATGCCAAAGAGGCGATCGTGGAATCATCTTCACATGCCATGGATGTAGAGACGCAAAGTTTCAGATTGCGCGCAAAGATAACCGATAGTTCGAAGGTCATCGTCAATAAGGTACATCAGGCCTACATCTATAAAAAAGTCCAAAACGCTTTTAGTATCCAAAAGAGTGCGGTGGTCTTTCATAAAGAGGGGAGTTTCATCTTTAAGAGCACACAAGATGGATTTGAAGCCGTTGAAGTGCAAAGAGTAAGAGAAGAGGCCGATTATATCGTAGTAAGCGGCAGACTATCGGCTACTGACCTTATCGCAACAAAAGCGACATCGGCACTGCTGAGTGCGATGGAGGCCTCAAGTGAGTGAAAGATTGGTCTCGCTGGCGCTTTCACAGCGTCTTTTGGTTCTTCTTTTCGCATTCGGCCTGCTTTTTTACGGAGCTTATTCGGTAACGAAGCTGCCTGTTGATGCCTACCCGGATGTTGCCCCGACGCAAGTCAAGCTGATCCTAAAGTCATCGGGTATGACACCCGCAGAGATGGAGTCGCGGGTCACTATCCCTATCGAACAAAATCTTCAAAGTATTCCCTACCAGCGGGTAGTGCGTTCACTCTCGAAATACGGTCTATGCGATATCACGATCGACTTTGAAGAGGGGACGGATATATATTGGGCGCGTCAGCAGGTTGCCCAGCGCTTGAGTGAAGTGCAAGAGGAGCTTCCTGCCAATGTAAGCGGCGGGCTTGCCCCTATTACGACACCGCTAGGCGAGGTACTTATGTTCAGTATCGAATCCGACTCTTTGGATCTGATGCAAAAGCGCTCACTCTTAGACTGGGTCATCAATAAGCGAATCCGCAGCGTTCCCGGCGTAGCCGAGACCAACGCATTAGGCGGATATGTAAAGACCTATGAGATCACCCCCGATTATCAGGCGATGAAGAGTTTTGGAGTTTCGCTTAGCGCACTTCAAGAGGCATTGGAGAAGAATAATCAAAACGATGGGATCGGGCGTCTTTCGGTCGGAGAGCAGAGTCTCTACGTGCGTTCGGAAGGGAGGCTCAAAAATACCTTTGACATCGAGAACGTCATCGTCGCTTATAAAGGCGAGGTCTCTATCCGTGTCAAAGATGTCGCATCGGTCAACATCGGTTCGCTTACACGAGCCGGTTTTGTAACAAAAGACGGTCTCGGCGAAGCCGTAGAGGGGCTGGTGCTCTCGCGAAAAGGGGAGAATACCTCGCAGGTGGTGGCAAACGTCAAAGCAGAGCTCAAAAAGATAGAACAAGATCTGCCCGAGGGGACGAAGATCAATATCTTCTATGATCGCTCTGATCTTGTGACAAAGGCGATAGATACCGTCAAAAAAGCTCTTCTTGAAGCATCCGTGCTGATCGTTATCGTGCTCTTTTTATTCTTGGGCAACTTCGCTTCGGCATTGAGCGTAGCCATCATCTTGCCTTTTGCGGCCATGATGACCTTTATAGCTATGAACTACTTCGGTATTACGGCAAATCTGATGAGTCTTGGCGGTCTGGCCATCGCCATAGGGATGCTCGTAGATGCAGGCGTCGTCATGGTCGAGAACATCAGCGCCTATCTTCACAGCGAAGAGTACAAAAATGAACCCAAGCCGCATCTAGTCACAAAAGCGGCGCGAGAGGTAGCAACGCCCGTATTTACAGGGATCTTGATCATCATCATCGTATTCTTGCCGCTTTTGACTCTTGAGGGCTTAGAGGGTAAGCTCTTTGTTCCCGTGGCACTGAGTATCGTCTTTGCGCTGAGCTCCTCTTTGATTCTAGCGCTTACGTTTATCCCGGTTATGAGCTACTATATCTTAAAACAGCTGCCTCATAAACCTTTAAGACTCGTTCTCTTTTTAGAGAATCTCTATCATAAAGTGCTTCATTTTGTGTTGCAATACAGGCTCTACTTATACATTACGGCGATTACGTTGTGGATGGCGGCTTTTTGGGCCTACACGCAAGTGGGCAAGACATTTATGCCGACCCTTGACGAAGGAAACGTCATTATCGGTATCGAGAAGAATCCATCCATTTCCCTTGATGCCAGTCGCGATCTGGATCTAAAAATCCAGCAGGCAATACTCTCGAACGTACCTGAAGTGCTTTCCATCGTGGCACGCGGCGGGAGTGATGAGATCGGCTTAGACCCGATGGGGCTTAACGATACCGATACCTTCTTGGTGCTAAAGCCAAAAGATGAGTGGCGCGTTCCGTCCAACGAGTGGCTGCTTGATCAGTTTAGAGTGGTTCTAGACGAGTTTGTAGGTGTCGAATACGGATTTACGCAGCCTATCGCCATGCGTATGTCGGAGATGCTCAGCGGTTCACGCGGTGATATCGTCATCAACATCTACGGCGATGAGAACGAAAAGCTCGAGAGCATCGCCAAAGAGGTCTTTGCAATTACCGAGTCAATTCAAGGCGCGAGCGACGTCTATAAGAAGGCAAACGAGGGTGTCGCCTACTGGCAGATATCGTTCATAGATGAGGCGATGGCGCGTTATGGCATCAGCAAGCAGGAGTTGGCCGGCTTTTTAAAGGTCGCGCTGGATGGGATGAGCGTAGGCGTGATTCAAGAGGATTTGCGACGAATACCGCTAATGATAAAGGGGAGTACAAAGATGCAGACAAATATGTCTTCGCTCAAAAACATCAACTATGCCCTAGCGGGAGGTAAAAGTATCCATCTAAGCGAGATAGTACGTTTTGAACTCATCGAGGGGCCCGTGCAGATCAATCACGAGAACGGCATGAGAAAGAGTTTGGTGCAGACAAATGTCGAAGGGCGTGATTTGGTCGGTTTTGTGGATGAACTGAGCAAAAAGATCGAAGCGTCGGTAGAGCTTCCGCAGGGATATTTTATAGAGTATGCGGGTGAGTATCAAAACCAGCAGCGTGCTTCAAAGCGCCTCTCTATCATCGTTCCGGTGAGTATCATTATGATCTTTTTGCTGCTGCTTATGACCTTTAATTCGGCTCTGCAAGCATTCTTGGTACTTCTGAATATCCCTTTTGCTCTTATCGGCGGGGTCTTTGGGCTCTATCTAAGCGGAGAGTATCTGAGTGTGCCCGCAACGGTCGGATTTATTGCACTTATGGGTATCGCGGTGCTTAACGGCGTGGTGATGCTCAACTACTTCAATGATCTGAGAAGAAAGCTGAGTGACCCGCTGCAGATTGTGATCCAAGGTGCTATTCGCAGATTACGACCGGTTCTGATGACGGCATCTATTGCCGCTTTAGGGCTTTTGCCGATGCTCTTTGCCACGGGCCCCGGTTCGGAGATCCAGCGTCCATTGGCGATCGTTATCATAAACGGACTTGTCAGCTCGACATTCTTGACTCTCGTGCTTTTGCCGATTCTCTACTATGAGTTTGTGCTCAAACGCCAAAAGTAAGACTATAATACCCTTTTGATTTTTCAAAAGGGAGTCGATTCGATTATGGTGATTCAGACGCAATATACATATGAGAAGAGGTGGGATGACACCGGTGAAAAAGATCTTCTGCGTATCATCGCCGAAGAGGTGGGTGATGCCGATCCTCAGGGTGTTTTGACATATATTAAAGAGGCGTGTAAGAGCGGCAAGACGATCACGGTCGGCAGCTGTCGATTCCGCATGAAGCAGTAGGAGAGTGCCATGGAGAAGGAGATCGATTCGCTTCATGCGTTCACTCGGCAGATAGTCGAGTTTTTTGCGCAGTATAGTATGCAGATTGTGGGCGCCGTAATCATACTTATCTTGGGGTTCTATGCCTCAAGATATGCCCATTCGATAACGTTAAAGGCCTTTTATAAATATAGGATCGATGAGACCCTTGCAAGGTTCGGTGCTAACTTCGTGCGTTTTTTGGTCATAGGCGTGATGGCTATTATCGCCTTGGGCAAACTCGGCATATCGATCGCTCCCTTCGTTGCAGCCTTGGGTGCACTCTCGCTGACGGCGGGTTTGGCGCTTCAAGGGAGCGTGGCAAACTTTGCGGCCGGTGTAGTCTTGATCGTAACCAAGCCTTTTAAGATCGGAGACACGATCACGATCAAAGAGTGCTACGGCGAGGTGATGGATATCAAACTAGGCTATACCATCTTAATCAATGAGAACAAAGAGCAGATCACGATACCCAATAAAGGGCACCTCTAAATTTATGATCGGCGATGTGCTTGTTAACTCATTTGAGTATAGGATTGCAATCGGCAGAGTCGGCATAGCTTACGGCAGCGACGTAGAGAAGGCAATATCGGCGATAAAGTTCATATTGAACGAAAATGTCAACGTAAGTGCTGAAAATGAGGCGATCGTAGGTATCGAGAGCTTCGGCGATAGCTCGATCGATATAGCATACAGATATTGGGCGGTCACGACCGAGTACTATAAGACTCAATTTGCCGTGAATAAAAAGGTGTTTGACGCATTGAACGAGGCTCGGATTACGATCCCGTTCCCGCAAAGAGAGATAACTATAAAAGAGGAGAGAATAGGTGTTGTTTAGTCCCGATATCGCAAAGCTGCTTTTGCGTCTGCAAGTTGGTATATTGATGTTGTTTCACGGAGTTCACAAGATAACGCACGGCATCGAAGGGGTTAAGAGTCTGGTGGTCAATGCCGGATTGCCTGAATTTATATCGTATGGTGTCTTTTTCGGAGAGATCGTGATGCCGATACTGATCATTTTAGGGCTCTATGCTCGTGTGGCTTCGCTCGTATTGGCTCTTAATATGGTGATGGCGATCTATTTGGCGTATGGGAGTTCGCTCTTTGAATTGACAAAGTTCGGCGGACTTGCCATGGAGCTTCCGCTTATCTTTTTGATGAGCTCAATTGCTATATTCTTGCTTGGAAGCGGCAAGTACGCAGTCAATGCCAAGTAGCATCTTGGCATGTGAAAAGTGTTTTAAGGGTGAGGTACCTTCACCTTTGAATTAAGGCTCCATCCGATGATGATCATGAAGATCAAAACGGCGAACGCCGGGATAAGAGAGTAGGCAGATGCAAGATAGGCCAGCCATAAAAGAATGGCGCCAAGCGGCGTAGGAACACCGACAAAATATTTTGCCACCTCTCCCGCATCCGAATTGATATTGAATTGAATCAATCTTCTCAGACCTGAAATAACGTAGTATATACTGATAATAGCCGCTAGAATAATAGAGATCCCCTCAAAACTGTTGATATAGATTGCCTGAAAGATTAAAAAGACGGGCACAAGCACAAAGCTCAAAAAATCCGCAAAACTATCTAGCTGAATGCCGAACTCATTAGAGAGCTTGTATTTACGGGCTATTTTGCCGTCAAAGATATCAAAAGCACCGCCGATCCATGCTAAGATTATTGCAACGAAGAAGTTGTTCTGTGTAATGAAGTAGGTAGCACAGAGCCCTGCGGTAATATTGACGAACGTAAAGAGATTAGCCAAGTTAAAGTGAGAAGATGGAGTAAAGAGAAATCGCATCGCGTGCCTTTTTTTAGTGAAAGTATATCTAAGAATAGAGGAAAAAGAAGTGGTACTTAAATGAAAATGATAAACCTTATCATTTTAAAGATGTTATTAAGATAATAACGATTATCATTACGGCAACAAATTCATATACGAGAGAAAAATGATAGAGAATCTATTTATTGCGCAAAATGATCAAAATGTTTCAACATACTATGAAAGAAGCGTCGAAGATATTAAGCAAAGAGGTTTAGTCCATACGAAGGTTGCAGGAAAGTATGAGATAGTTCAAGAGCTTCCAAAGGAGGCAAATAGCCTAGAGGAGATGCTTCATTATGCGGACGCATACGGCAATCTGCGTTTTGCATATATCCACAGCTCGCATGAGATCGGAAAGAATATCAGCAACGAAGAGAAGGATGCTAGTGCCTTTGGAGGCGAGTTGGGTGTAAACACTGCTAGCTATTACGGTTTTCATGCTCAAGCAGCGGTCTATATCTCGCAAAGCCTTGAGTTCGCCAACCCCTCTAGAGAGAAGAGAAACGAGGACTTCTTTAATACGGATGTCGATTCGTTCGCCTATCTTGCTTTAGCAAATATTGGGTTTGACTATGAGAATTTTAGCCTCAGAATAGGGCGCATCGCTTTAGAGACGCCCTATGCAAATATGGACGATATCCGCATGGCGGCAAACACTTTTGAGGGAGTATTGGGACAAATAGAGTATTTTGAAGGGTTGCACTCTCATCTATTTGCCGCTAACCGCTGGGCGGGGTACGACTCGCAAGACGAGGATGCAAAACTTTCGCAAGATAGATTTAAAGACCTCACCGCCGATGGATTCGGTATAGCAGGTGCTTCGCTCACGTATGAGTATGCCCGCAACTCCGAAGCGTCGTTTTGGTATAGCTACATCGACCGGATGGCCGAAATACTCTACGGCGAAGTGGTCGGTATCTATTTTATAGAGGGAGATAAGTTTCATTTTGACTACGGAGTGCAATATGCATCTATAAAAGAGCTTGAAGGCTCTGGTTACGGGGGTAACGTGATCGGACTAATGGGGATTTTGAATATGAGAGGCATCTTTTTCGGTGCCTCGTACAATAAAGCGTTTGTAGGTGACGCTAAAAGCATAACGGACGGATTTGGCGGGGGGCCTTACTATACCTCTTTGGACGAGACGACGATCGCTACGATCTCGGAGCTTAAAAAGGGTGAAGATGTAAGTGCATACAAGCTGAGCATGGGCTATAACCTTAAAAAACTGGGTCTTCATAAAGTGATTGCAGAGTTGGTGTATGGCGAGTTTACAACGAACTCCACCTATATTTCGGAGCGTAATGTGATTTTATCGTACGAGGTCGAGGATAAGTGGAACTTTGAAGCGATCTATACCAAATACCTCTCCGATTCGCAGACGGTCGATTTTGATAGGGCTTTGGTAAGAGTCAATTACCAGTTTTAATTCAAGGTTTATTAACATGATATCTATTATCATTATAAAATATTAAGAGATAAAAGTTTAAAAGATGAAAAAGTTAATAGAGTGTAATAGAGGCGAAAAGCTCAAGATTGTAAAACTCAATGCACAAGGTGAACTCAAGCAGAGACTCATCTCCTTTGGAGTCATGAAAGAGGCGTTGGTAGAGATTTTAGAGCAAGCACCCGCAAAGAGCACTATCGAGATAAAAGTAGGGAAGATGCGTATCGCTCTTCGTGCCCAAGAGGCTGAACTCATAGAGGTGGTTGCATTATGAAAAGCGTAGAGAACAGAAGCTGTCCCATCACGGCAAAGCGCATTAAAGTCGCACTTGTAGGGCAGCCAAACGTCGGCAAAAGTATGCTTATCAACTCTATCTCCAATGCACATCTGCATGTAGGAAACTTCACCGGAGTGACCGTTGAGAAATCGGAAGTGCTCTTTGACTATAAAGATTACCACTTTACCGTGGTCGATCTGCCGGGAACATACGCGTTCACCGACTACACTATCGAAGAGCGTGTAACGCACAACTATCTCTGTGCCGAGAGCTACGACCTTATAATCAACGTCGTGGACTCAACGAATCTAGAGAAGAATCTGCAGCTCACCTCCGAACTGATGAGCATGAGCAAAAAGATGGTTATAGCACTCAATATGAGTGATGAAGCGGTAAAAGAGGGGATCCATATCGATGATATATATATGTCACAGCTTCTTGGAATTCCTTGTATCAAGGTCTCTGCGGCAACGAAATACGGCATCAACGCACTTATTGAGGCGATGATAGGGGAGTTCGAGTCACCAAAAAGCGATCCAAAGCTTATCTTTAGCGAAGCGGTTGAGGAGGAGATCGCCACAATCGTCGAGTATCTACAAAAGCATCGATACGACGCCAATAGCTCCTATAGAAACGTTGCGATAAATCTATTGAAGAACAACAAGCAGACATATAGCAGAATTCACGATAATCCTATCTGGACGGAGCTGCAACCTATTTTGATAGAGGCTAGTCGGCATGTGGAGTTGCATCACAACAGCGACGATATCAAAGAGGCGTTTGCCGAAGAGTATGCATCCTTTAACCGCGGTATCGTAGCCGAAGTGCTCAAGCAGACGACGATGCCCGAGAAGAGGACGCTGACTGAAAAGATAGACTCTGTTTTGATACACCCTCTCTACGGTATTCCCCTCTTTTTGTTTTTTATGTGGAGCCTTTTCCAGCTCACATTCGAGATAGGCTCCATCCCCATGGAGTGGATAGACGGCTTTTTTGTCTGGCTGGGTGATACGATCGGTGCGACCATTCAAAGCGATCAAATACGTTCGCTTGTCGTTGATGGCATCATCGCCGGTGTCGGAGCGGTAGTTCTTTTTACCCCGAATATCGTCATCCTCTTTATCGGTATCGCACTTTTGGAGAGTACGGGGTATATGTCGCGGGTTGCATTTTTGCTTGATGGCTTTTTCCACAAGTTCGGTCTTCACGGGCAGTCGTTCATTCCTTTGGTTACGGGATTTGGATGCTCTATCCCGGCGTATATGAGTGCAAGAATTCTGAAAAACGATCGTGATCGACTCTTGACGCTCTTTATCATCGGATTCATGAGCTGCGGCGCTAGGCTGCCTGTTTATGTTCTCTTCGCGGGGGCGTTCTTCGGGCCGGAGATGGCGGGGAATGTGCTATTTGGAATCTATATAACGGGTGCAATGTTGGGGCTGGTGGCCGCAAAGATATTGAAACTCACCGCTTTTAAGGGCGCGGATGAGCCGTTTGTCATGGAGATGCCCAAATACCGTCTGCCTTCAGCCAAACTGATATGGCATACGGTCGTGACAAAGACATTGATGTACCTTAAAAAAGCGGGTACGTTTATCGCTGCGGCTTCGATGCTTATCTGGTTTTTGAGCACATATCCGCAAAACAGCCATATCGATGAGGAGTATGCTCCCTTGATAGCGAATACCGAGGATGAGAATCAAAAGATTGCCTTGCAAAACAAGCTCGCCGAACACAAACTTGAAGAGAGCTATATGGGTGTGATCGGAAAGTTCTCGGAACCGCTTTTTGAGCCGCTTGGATTTGACTGGAAGATGAGCGTGGCACTGCAGACGGGTCTGGCAGCCAAGGAGGTCGTCGTCTCTACATTGGGTGTCTTATACTCCCTCGGTGATGAGGTGAATGAAGAGAGCGACTCTTTGCTGCAGACGATCTCTAAAAACATCCCTTTTGCATCTGCCGTCTCGTTTGTGGTGGTAATTATGGTCTATCTACCGTGTCTGGCCGCTTCGATAGTCTTTACGCGAGAGGCCGGCGGTATCAAATACTTTTTCTATCTCTTGGCGTTTACGTCGGTCGTGGCATATACACTCGCATTCGTGGCCTACAATATAACACGTCTCCTGCTTCCGTAAAGCAGGACATAGCAAAGACATTATTTCGATATAATTTTTACACATGACTCCCGGAGGAAGATTATGGCGAGAGTGTTGATAGTCGAGGATAGTAAAATGTTATGCAACATCCTAGATGAGATGTTGAGTAAATATACCGATTTTCATTATGATATCGCGCATAGTTTTGAAGAGAGCCGAAGACTTCTTTCGCTTTACAGATATGAGTTTTGTATCGCCGATATGAATCTGCCTGATGCAAAAAGCGGCGAGATAATCGCTCTTTTAAATCGGCACAATATCGCACCTATCGTCTTTACGGGGATCTTCGACGAAGATTTCAGAGAGGGTTTCGAGAGTGCACAGATCGTCGATTACGTCTTAAAAGAGCGTTACGAGAATATCATCTATGTCATCGAGAAGCTCAAACAGCTTGAGATGAACAAAAAAACGACGGTGCTGGTGGTCGATGACTCATCCACCTACCTTAACTATCTCAAACAGAACCTCAAACTGCACAATTTTAAAGTTCTCACAGCCGGAAACGGCGTGGATGCGCTGGAAAAGAT
>JACXUD010000160.1 GCA_014764025.1 Campylobacterota bacterium
CTCCCTCATCGTTGCCGCTCATCGCCGTAGCTTTAGCTATGGCTCTTCGCGTCGCCTTGACTAAGCAAAAATCTCCTAAAGCTAAAACCGCGTAGGGTTTTTAGAGGTGCCCATAATCTAATGCGCCAACAAGAAGTGTCGGCACTCAACACTAAAGCCCGTGCGACGCGGTATAAATACATAGCGCCAACGGGTGAGTCGAGAGATTATGCTAAAAAAGTTTTAGGAATCTAAGAGACTGCTCGATTACGATGCCCGCGCAGGTGTAATCTGAAAATGTAATCCCAGTGAATGCACCACTTTAGCAATGGTATCAAAGCGAGGTTTAGAACCGGGAGCAAATGTTTTATAGAGGCTCTCACGTCCAAGACCGCTCACTTCGGCTATTTGGCTCATACCGCGAGCTTTAGCGATATGACCGATAGCACGGATCAGTTCATCGGTATCGCCATCTTCTAATACTTGAGTAAGGTATTGGGCAATTGCTTCTTCGCTGTCTAAATACTGTGTTATGTCAAATGGGGTTAGTGTTGATTCCATTATTCAATCTCCTTTGCCATCTCTATGGCTTTATCAATATCACGCTGTTGCGTCGATTTATCACCGCCGACAAGCGAGATTACCACTCTGAGCCCGCTCAATACGTCGTGCAATTGCGATACGCGCACGCATATCTTTGAGCTTTGTTAGCCGATGCGTAAACTTTTGGGTTTGTTGAATGTTATACATAGAGAAATTGTATCCATTTAGATACATTGTGTCAAGGAAGCTCTAAGCTATAATGTTTGATATACTCTATTTTTCACATGCCGAATTATCTGCGGCGTTTTGAGCTTCCCACAATAGCGCCCATAATGCCGCGGACGATCTCGCGCCCGATCTTCGAGCCGATAGCCCGCGCGGCGCTTGAAGCAAAAGCGCCGAAAATCTTGCCAAATTCGCTTGGCTGCTCTTTTGGAGCCTCCTCTTTTTTTGGCATGTGAGTTTGGGGCTCAAACGCCTGTTTTGTGAGCATCTCATAGGCAGATTCGCGGTCAATCTGCTGCTCGTAAAAGCCAAAGTGCGGGCTTTGGCGAATCACGTTTTGCATCTCATCCGCACTCAGCGGCGCAAACGAACTCTGCGGCGGCATGATGAAAGCTCGAGCGGCGTGAGTCGGTTTGGCATGTGAATCTAGCGTAGAAATTACCGCCTCGCCGACTCCAAGGCTCTGCAGCTCCTTTGCTAGATCAAGACTTCCGTCTTGCATAAAGGCACTTGCTAAGGCTTTGATGTTCTTTTGCTCTTTTGGCGTAAAGGCGTGAAGTGAGTGGATGATCTTGTTCGAGAGCTGGGCAAGCACATCATCCGGGATATCCTGAACGCTTTGGGTGACAAAAAAGACCCCGACACCCTTAGAGCGAATGAGACGCACAAGCTGTTCGATCTTCTCTAAAAGCACCTTCGGAGCGCTCTCGAAAAGCAGATGTGCCTCGTCAAAGAAGAAGACCAGCTTTGGCACCTTTACATCGCCCACTTCTGGCAGACTCTCAAAGAGTTCGGAGAGCAGCCAAAGCAAAAATGAGGAGTAGAGACGCGGCGAATTGATGAGTTTTGCGGCGTTGAGAACATTGATGCTCCCTTTGCCATCGACCTTTTGAAGCAGATCATCCACCTCTAAAGCGGGCTCGCCGAAAAACCCCTCGCCCCCTTCACCCTCCAAAACCACGATGGCACGCGTGATCGCACCAAGCGAAGCGCTTGAGAAGTTGCCGTACTTGGTGCGAAGCTCTTTGGCGTGTTCGCCCACAAACCCCAAAAGTGCCTTGAGATCTTTGGTGTCCAAAAGCAGCAGCCCCTCATCATCGGCGATCTGAAAGATGATCGAGAGGATCTGGCTCTGCGTATCGTTGAGCCCCAAAATGCGCGAGAGAATAAGCGGCCCCATCTGCGAGACAGTCGTGCGCACGGGGTGCCCATCTTTGGCGTAGAGATCCCAAAAGATCGTCGGGAAACTCTGAAATTGCGGCATGTGAATATCGAGCTTTAAAAGGCGCTCTTCGAGCTTTTTACTTGTGCTTCCCGCTTTGGCAAAACCGCTCAAATCCCCTTTGACGTCGGATAAGAAGACTGCACTCCCCGCACTGCTAAAGGCTTCGGCAAGCACTTTGAGCGTTACGCTTTTGCCCGTTCCCGTTGCCCCTGCGATAAGCCCATGGCGGTTTGCCATGGCAATATCAAACTCTATAAAGCCGTTGCTGTTTTTTGCCAATTGCATCTTAATAGACCTCTTTTCTATGCGCTATTCGTACCAAAGTGATTAAAATCAAATTATCTTCACGCAGATAGATAATCCTGTAATCACCGGCTCGTTTTCTATATTTGCCTTTATGCTTGCCCTTTAAAGATCTATCGGTAGTAAAATTTCCGTTTTCAAGCTCTTTAATTTTTATGGCCACCAACTCTTGAGCACTCTTTTGAAGCTTTAAAAACTCCTTTTGTGCCTCTTTTGCAAAGGCGATGCTATACATCCAAACCGGCCTCTCTAAAGACATCCTCCATAGAAACAACTGCGCTCTTGCCGCTCTTGATCTCATCAATTCGCTTATCGCTAATCATCTCATCAAGCGTGTCAAAATAGTTGCTCACAGCCTTTTCAATAAGGTATGTACGTGTTCTATCGAGCTCTTTTGCATACTCATCCAGCTCATTGAGCAACGACTCCTCAATTCTTATATTAATAGCTTTTTTCACCGTATTGCCTTGTATGTTTTTGTAGATACATTATACTACATATTTCTGCAATAGATTATCGCTTTTGCAATTTGTCAGATTTTTCATCTCGGCATGTGAAGAGGGCTATAGTTCTAAGCATGAAGATACATATAGATATAGACTCTTTTTTTGCATCCGCCGCGCGTATTGCCGATCCTAGCCTTGAACACAAGCCTATTGCTATAGGCGGGCGCAGCGATACCAAGATATTCTCGCAAGAGGCACGCCAATGCATCAATACCGCCAACAACGGCTCGTTTGTGCCGATGTTCTACAAAAACTACGAAGAGCGGGATGATGATCTCTCGAACTTTATGGATAGTGATGGACGCATTCGCGGTATACTCACCACGGCAAGCTACGAAGCACGCAAATACGGCGTCAAGACCGCCATGAGCATCGCCGAAGCGCTGCAGCGCTGCCCGCAGCTTATCATCAAAGCGCCCAATATGACGCTCTATCAAAAGCTTTCACACGAGCTGCACGAATTCTTACAGACGCGCGTGCCGCTTATCGAGCAGGCAAGCATCGACGAGTTCTACGGCGATCTTGGCGGCTGGATAGGCGAAGATGAGATCGAGGAGTTCATCGACACCCTTCGCCACGATATCAAAAGAGTGACAAAGCTCCCCGTCTCCATAGGTGCGGCGAAGACGCGCTACATAGCCAAGCTTGCCACCTCCTACGCCAAACCCTTTGGATGCAAGACGATCTTTGCGCACAACTTCGACGCCTTTGTAAACCCCATAAAAGTGGAAGATTTCGCGGGTATCGGGCGAAGCATGAAAGCAAAACTCGAAGCCGCACAGATCCATACGCTGGGCGACCTTCGCCGCCGCCGCGGAACGGTTGAATCTTGGGGGCCTTATGCCTGCGAGCTCTACAAACGTGTAAACGGCGAGAGTGACGCCAAGATAGAGACCAAACATGAACGCAAATCGATCGGCATCTCACGCACCTTTGACCCTATCTTCTCACGCGATGAGCTTCGCAGACGCATCCATATTTTGGCGCGCCATCTCAGCTATGCGGTGATGAAGCTTGAGGTGATCCCGACACACTATCACCTCTCTATAGCCTATGAGATGAACCAACGTTCACACGCCGACAAAACGCTTTGCGAGCGCTTCACAGAAAAGAAGTTCGACTCACTCTGCATCGAGCTTTTTCATGAAGCGGATATTTACAGACGATTGCATGTCATCCGCATCTCTATCAACTGTTCCGCCTTCACCAAACACTCACGCAGGGAGCTCTCGCTTATCGGTTTTAATGAGGATGAAAAGATGGAGCGGTTGACCCAAAATTCACACAAGATGCGTGAAAAATATGGGATGGGCGCATTGAAATGGGGAAGTGAATTATGTTAAAATAGACCAACTTCAAAAATGGAAACCGATGCTTTTAGACCAATTTCGCTCCTTTTATTTTCGTAACTATCCCGATGATATGGAGCAGCTTGTCGAATATTTCGCGGTATTTGGAGGTCTTGGCATCGAGATAGACACCTCAAAAAGCATCGAAGAGCTTATACGCACACTTTTGCAAGAGCG
>JACXUD010000161.1 GCA_014764025.1 Campylobacterota bacterium
CCTCATCGTTGCCGCTCATCGCCGTAGCTTTAGCTATGGCTCTTCGCGTCGCCTTGACTTAAGCAAAAATCTCCTAAAGCTAAAACCGCGTAGAGTTTTAGAGGTGCCCTTAAATAAATAGCCATGATTCTATCAGAAAAAATAATAATTTGCAGTAGTTTTATGTCAAAAAATTAAAAGTTTTTTTAATTTTTATTTATAAGATACATTTACAAGACAATTGAAATAGCGCTTCTATTTAAATTTGTGATAAAACACGAAAAAATAGTAATAGAACACATAAAGAATTATAAATGTGATAAAAATGAGACGCTTATTCGCTCTCGACCCTGTTGCGGCCGCTCTCTTTTGCTTTATAGAGAAGCTTGTCGCACCGCTTTGTCAATGTCTCGAAATTATCGGAGGCTCTGCACTGCGTTACGCCGAAACTAGAGGTTATGGATATGCCCTTAAAATCCTCTTTTTCTATGATAGTGCGAAGTTTTTGTGCAAAGACAAGCGCTTTTTGCAGCGGCGCATCTAGAATGATCATAAACTCTTCGCCGCCCCAGCGCGCGAATACGTCACCTTGTCTGATATGCTCGCTCACCAAGGCGCTCAGCTCGCTGAGAACCATATCCCCCGTATCGTGTCCGTACGTATCGTTTACCTCTTTAAAATGGTCGATATCGAACATGATCAACGAGAGGCTTAAAGATGGATAGAGACCGATGCGCTTCATCTTCTCTTTGAGGCTCTCTTCGAACTTCTGCCTATTGTAGATTTTTGTGAGCGGATCATGGTTGGCCAGCGTCTGTAGTTCACTCTTTTCGCGAATGAAATCGGTGACGTTTTTAAAGACGATGAAGTTGTAGTCTATCTCTTTGGAGTAGTCATACTCGATCTCGAATATCTTGATCGTTGCGAGCTCTTTGTCGTACATCTGCACATAATGCTTTTGATCAAGGTGTTTTTGAATATACTCGAGCCAATTAAGCTCACCCATCTTCTTTTGCAGATACCCCTGCTCCTCTATGAAAAAGTCGCATATACAGTCGTGAAGCCTCTGGAAATCGCTTAATGTTTTGAATCCGAAAAAATTCAAAAAAGTTTGATTGGCATCTTGGATCTTCTCGCCGTTTGTCACTATAAGCAGCTCTTTTTGACTATTCAGCAGGTTTCTTACGTAGAGTTTCTCTTTGACCTGATGCGCAAGCAAGATAAAGATAAAAGAGCCCAAGACCATCGCCAAAGCCGTCTCGATTAGCGTAGTATTCAAAAGAGCCGCCAAGGGACCCTCGCCCGCATCGACGATCATCATCCCCACTTCGCTCTTCTCTATGTCATAGATCGGCAGCAGTGCGACCCTGCAGGATTTACGGTTAAACGAGTAGTCGATCACCCTTTTTTGTTTTAACTCCAGCGCCTCTACAAAGGCTCTTTCGTTGAGCAGGCTCTTGAGCTTTGAACTATGAAAACTATCGTGAAGCGGCTCTTTTTTATAGAGGTATCCTAAACCATCAAGCGTTTCGTAGCGGTTTTTAAAGATCTCGGGGTCTATCGTTTGTTCCAATTTCTTAGCATCGAGCAGTAAGAGATACTGCTGTGCATAGATCTGCTTCATCTCTTTGAGCAGTGCCCCGAATGCGATGCTA
The DNA here is from genome assembly GCA_014764025.1 of Campylobacterota bacterium. Classification (GTDB taxonomy): domain Bacteria; phylum Campylobacterota; class Campylobacteria; order Campylobacterales; family Sulfurimonadaceae; genus JACXUD01. The sequence continues at coordinate 1,635 of JACXUD010000161.1, forward strand.
TACTCATAGGCCCCCACGAACTTCCCGTCGTAAAAGAGCGGATATTGATAGCGAAAAGCCTCTTTGTAGCGCCCTATCTCAAACCCCTGACTGTATGTGTAGTTTTGGACCATCTGCTTTATAGAGTATCGCAGCGTGCAAAGCGAGTCCGAGTGGTGCGAGATGTTGTGAAAACGCAAAAACGATCTCCCCTGTGCATCGAATATTTGAAAACCATCGAGCGAATCTAGATTTTTTGCATTGTAAAAGGGCATGAACTCACTAAGCATCTGAGCACGCAGACTCTCTTTTCTCTCTTTGCTCGCACCCTGCTGCTCATGCATATACCACCCCAGCCTAGGGGCATATTGCATGTGAAAGTTATCGTTGGATACGCGAAAGGTATTGATGACCTGTTTGAGCGAAGACTCTACCGATTCGATGCTCTTGGCATGTGAAGTCTCGACGATCGTTTTGTATTCATTGTAAAAAAAAGCGACTATCAACGCCTCGTAGAGAATAAAAAGAGTAACAATAAGAGGCATCTTCAACCCTTTGTGCAGATTTAGAATACTTTAATATATAATTCTTTATTATTCCCTTATGCGTGGTTTAACTTTTCTCTTTTTACTCTTGTCGCTGCCTCTTTTTGCACAAGAAAAGCTTATTTTCGGTTTCACTCCGACCGAAGAGAACCAACTCCTCATGCAAAAGTATGAACCTCTACGACTCTATCTAGAGCAAAAAATCGGCCTTAGCGTAGAGCTTCAGAGCGAATACGACTATCCAAGCACCATCAAAAACTTTGCAAACGGAAGATACCACTTCGGCTATATCGGCCCCGTACCTTTTCTCAAAGCCAAAGAGATGCAAGATAATAAGCTTGCCATCGTCGCCAACATACAAAACTGCGAACCGAACTATTTTCAAAGCGTCATCGTGGCGAAAAAGGGCTCGGGTATTCACTCTTTAAAGGAGTTAGAGGGGAAAAAGTTCGCATTCGGCTCGCATGAATCGACCCTCTCTTACTATGTGCCCATGAACATGCTCTTAGAGGAGAAGATGGTCAAAAAGCTTGAACGCTATGACTTTTTGGGCAAGCACGACAAAGTAGCGGAGTTTGTTATCATGGGCAAGTATGATGCCGGAGCACTTAAACACTCCGTTGCGCAAAAGTACAAAGAGTATCTTCAGGTCATCGCGGCAAGCAGCGCCTACCCCGATTTTTTGATCGTTATGAACAAGGAGCTGCCGAGTGAGCTGCAGCAAAAGATACGCAAAGCCTTTTTAGAGCTCAAAGAGCCCTCTATCATCAAAAGCCTCAAGAGTTCTGCATGCGGTTTTAAAGAGGTGGATGAGTCGCTCTATGAACCATTAAAAGAGATTGTAAGAAGAGTCGATCTCTTTGAATCCTACGACCGATAGATATCAAGCGGATGAGTAGAGATCTTCACATGCCGATTTTTGGCATGTGAAAAGAGGGGTTATTTTACTTTTTCCAAGTATTCACACTCTACGGTGTTTACTTTGATAGTATCACCCTCAAGAATGTGGTACGGCACTTGAACGACGGCACCCGTCTCAAGAGTCGCAGGTTTTTTGCTTCCGCTTGAAGTGTCGCCTTTGAAGTTCGGCGGAGTCTCTGTAACCACAAGCTCCATAGTCTCAGGAGCCGTAACGCTGATCGCTTCGCCGCGGTAGAAGATGATATCTACGCTGATACCGTCTTTGAACCATTTAGAGGCATCATCACACTGATCGTAGCTCAAGCCGATCTGCTCGTATGTGTCGTTGTCCATGAATTGGTATATCTCGCCGTCATCATACAAGAACTGCATCGTTTTATATGTGATCTCAGGCACTTCGAACTTATCGCCCGCGTGAACCGTCTTCTCGATCACTTTGCCATTTAAAAAGCTCTTGATCTTCATACGAACAAAAGCGGCACCTTTACCCGGTTTAACGTGTTGAAACTCTACTACTTTATACGGTACTTCACCGATGATTAGACGAACGTTCTTTTTGATATCGCCCATGCCGATAGTTGCCATACTACACCTTTAATTAAAAAATTTTCGCGATTGTACCTCATACGGGCTTAGAAGCATCTTTTAAGTTTGGCATGTGAATCTCTAATATCGTTACTTATGAGCACCTTGATCCAGCTCCTGCATGAACTCCTTTGCATTTTCGCCGCGCAGATACTCCGCTACTTTTAAGAGTCCGTCATTCAGATATTTTGCTCTATAACCTTTGGTTATTAGATAAATACGCGCTAAATTGGCTCTGTCGTTATGGGGACAAGCGGTGATTATGAGCTTATCCTTTGGAAGCTCGTCCAGACGCGAAGGCAACTCGTTGAGCGGAATGTTCTTCATAAATGGCATGTGCCACGCTTCGTACTCTTCCCGAAATCGGATATCGATCACGACGGCGCTTCCCTCTTCAAGGGCATTGAGCATTTCGACACTTTTTATCTTCATATCTTTGCGCTCTTGGTAGTCAAAGTGCTTCACATAGCTCTCTAAATCGATGCTTTGCGCCGCCAACAATTCACATGCCAAAAAAAATAGAACCGACAATAAACCTTTTCATCCTCTCACTCCTCGAACTTATGCTCTTTTAAAAGCTCTTCAAGCTGTACTTGCGAAAGCACGCCGATATTTCTAAAGACCTC
>JACXUD010000162.1 GCA_014764025.1 Campylobacterota bacterium
GGGGCTTTGCCTCGATGGCGTAAATATAGTATAAAAAGAGGATAATCACATGCCAAAAGTCGCAGCTATTCAGATGAGCATGAGCGAGGATAAAACAGAGAATATCGCCAAAGCCGAGCGTTTGGTGCGCGAAGCGGCGAAAAACGGAGCGCATATTATTCTGCTGCCCGAACTTTTTGAGGGACTCTATTTCTGCAAAGATATGGACGAGAAGTATTTTAGCTGGGCGGCTCCGCTAGAGGGGAATGTTCTGGTCGAGCGTTTTCGCGCACTTGCAAAGGAGCTTGGCGTCGTCGTGCTTATCAGCTACTTTGAATCAAGCGATGAGGGGTATTTCAACTCGCTTATCGTAGCAAACAGTGACGGCAAACTGCTGCAAAACTATCGCAAGACACACATCCCGTGCGGCCCGGGCTATGAAGAGAAGTTCTACTTCAAGCCGGGCAATACGGGGTTCCAAGTCTGGGATACCGATTATGGTAAAGTAGGGGTCGGCATCTGCTGGGATCAGTGGTTCCCCGAGACGGCGCGCGCTCTGACGCTCAAAGGTGCTCAGGTGATCTTCTACCCAACGGCCATCGGCAGCGAGCCGGAGATAGGGCTGGATTCAAAAGATCACTGGCAGCGTGTTCAGATGGGTCACTCTGCGGCCAATACGGTTCCCGTCGTCGTAGCGAATCGTTATGGTAAAGAGGATGGCGAGAGCTGTTCGCTCACATTCTACGGCTCTTCGTTCATCACCGACTATACGGGTGCCAAGATCGCCGAAGCGAGCCGCGATAAAGAGGAGATCCTCTATGCCGAGTTCGACTTTGCAAAAGAGGCGAAACAGCGTGAATATTGGGGTCTTATCCGCGATCGCCGCCCAAGCTGCTACACTGATCTGACAAAAGAGTAGCAAAATCGGCATGTGAAATTCACATGCCGAAATCTTTTAAAATAATCTCCTCTAGGCTCTCAAGCGGCGCCGATACGACCTCTTTGAACTGCGTGCGGTTAAAGGTCTGCTGGCGCTTTGCAAGCTGAGCCGTATGGGTCGAGATGAGCTCGATCATCTCTTCAAACTTCACTTTACCGTCAAGATACTCCAATATCTCCACGATCCCTATCGACTTCATCGAGTTAGGCGCACGTCCGTAGGTCTTTTCCAAATAGCAGACTTCATCGATGGCGCCTAGCTCTATCATCTTCTTCGTTCTTTTGGCGATACGCTCTCGAAGTATTGCTCGCTCTACGTCAATGTTGAATATAGGCAGTTCGGTAATGACGGGTTGGGGCGGATTGGCGGCGAACCATTTGCTTGGAGAAAGACCCGAAGCCTCATAGATAAGCAGTGCTTTTTCAAGGCGATAACGGTCGTTTTGGGCTATATTTTGGGCATACTCTGGGTCGATACTCTCTAAAAAAGCGTGCGCGGCGCTCACATCCATAAGACGCTCAAAAACCCCTTTTTCATGCTCCGGCAAGATCTCGGGAAGCTTCGAGAGACCGTTTAAAAGCGAAGCGAGATAAAACGACGTACCGCCCACGATGATGAGGTTTTTGCCCGCTTTTTCACATGCCGCTTTCACTTCATGATAGAGACGTATGAATATCTCTACGCTAAAGTGCTCGTTTGGGTAGATCTCATTGATTCCAAAGTGCTTGACCTGCGCTAAATTCTCTTTAGAGGGCTTGGCGGATATGATGTCGATCTCTTTATAGATCGAGAGCGAATCGATCGAGAGAATATAGGCATCGATCTTTTGTGCAATGCTGATCGCAAGGTCACTTTTGCCCGATGCGGTGGGGCCGATAATGGCGATTTGTTTGAACTCTTTTGGCATGTGAAATTGTACTTTAAATCAACTTTGGCTAAAATCAACCCAATTTTTCAAAAGGCGAAATGTGCAAGAGTATATTCAAAAGTTAAAAGATTTCAACGAACTTGTCATGTTTCAACACTCCATCTTTTCGCTCCCGTTCATCTTTATTGCTATGATCGTGGCCGCTGATGGGTGGTTTGGGTTTATTCTGCTTATCTTGGGAACCGTCGCCGCCGTGAGCGCGCGCAACTTCGCGATGGGAGTGAACCGCTACGCAGACCGTGACATAGACGAGAAGAATCCGCGAACACAAGGCCGCCCCAATGTGGACGGCAGGCTGGATGGCGGCTCGATACTCATATTTATCGGCGTGAACGCTCTTGTTTTTATTGCAGCCGCCTTCATGATAAACAGCCTCGCTTTTTGGCTCTCATTCCCTATTCTTGCCATTTTGGCGAGCTACTCATACTTTAAGCGCTTCTCTTCGCTGGCTCACGTGGTGCTGGGCATTTCGCTGGGGCTTGCACCTATCGCGGGCGTCATTGCCGTTGCAGGCGAGATCACCCCTTGGAGCGTCATTCTCTCGCTCGGTGTCATCTTCTGGGTCGCTGGGTTCGATCTGCTCTATTCGTTGCAAGATATGGAGTTTGACAAAGAACAGGGGCTTCACTCCATCCCCTCAAAATACGGCAGTGACGTCACGCTGAAGATATCCGCATTTTTTCACATGCTTACGGTGCTCTTTTGGGGGCTCTTTATCTGGTGTGCGCATCTTGGCTTTTTTGCACTTTTGGCGGTTGTAGTTGCGGCGGCGATGCTTGCATACGAGCACTATCTCGTTCGTTTAGACTTCACGAAGATCGATCGCGCATTCTTTACCGTAAACGGCTACCTCGGCATAATATTCCTCTTTTTGATCACTCTAGATAAGGTCTTTTCATGAGCATTCGTCTAGTACCGGCACCCATTGCCATCACTTTTAGCGAAGCTTCTTTGGATGTAGAGGCGTATGAGCGTGAGTACCATCAGCTGAGCGAATCCGATGAGGACCCGATAGGACAGTGGCTTAAACTTGCCAAAGCGCGAGGAGATGCGAGTGAAACAGACCCCGTACTGCTCAATCTCATCGTCGAGCTTCACAGAAAGATCGATGCGCTTGAGATGTTCTTGAAAAACGAAACGCCCGTTCGCCTTTCGCTTACGCAGAGTGTCGAGATAGAGTCGATCGGCTTCGAGCACTTCAAGCTCTCGGCAGAAGTGCTGCAAAAAGGGATGGAGTACTACGGCCGTGTGGAAATGCCCGTTCACCCAAAGCGTGACGTTCCCGTCTATTTCAAGGCGATTGATAGCTCTTTGGCAGAGATAAAGAAGATGCACGAGCGTGACGAGAAGGAGTGGAGTGCCTACCTCACCGCACGCGAGCGTGTGCTTATCCGCGAAGCGAGAAACCGATGATCTCTTTTGACTCGATCCCTCTTGAATATGTCGTCATCGCACTCGCGGCGCTCAATTTGTATCTGCTCTATTTCGTCTTTACCAAGGATACCCAAAGCACGAAGAACATCCGATCAGTCGCTTCGGTGGTCGAAGAGCTTAACCGCGATATCTACTATCTTAAAAAGGGTGTGGACGAGACCAAAAAGATAGTGGCCGCCAATAAGGATCGTATGAGCGACGATGAGATATACCAAGAGATCGAGCGAAGCGTCTATGACTTGATCCAGCCCTTAAGCCTTAATCTGCGCCGCGTTCAAGAGACGCTTGACACCATCGATGCACAGATAGACTCACGCATATCGCACCTCGAGAGCGGCGTGAAGCAGATCACTATCCCATCCTCTATTCATGCAAACGATGATGAGAAGATCATCTCGCTCTTTAAACAGGGGGTGAGCCTTGAGACGATCTCTAAAGAGCTGCACATCTCCAAACCCGAAGTCGAGTTCGTTTTAAAGATCAACAAGATTAAGTAATGGCAGACCGAAAACTCTTCACGCTCGTGAGCATCATGATCGCTATCAGCATCGTAATGAGCTATACGCTCGGCGTCTATGTGGCGATACTCTTTGACAACAACGAATTTCACTTCGTCATCCGCCAGCTCGCTTTTGGACTGGTAGGGATCGTCTTGATGTTCTCTATCGCACAGCTTGATCCCGACAGATGGCTTAAAGCGGTGGGCTTTTCACTCTTTATCGGCTCCACGATCCTGATGGTCGCTATGCCTTTTTTGCCCGAATCGCTCGTGAGTGCCGTAGGGGGTGCAAAGCGCTGGATAAAGCTCTTTGGCTTCTCGCTCGCACCCGTAGAGTTCTTCAAGGTCGGTTTCATCTACTTCTTGGCGTGGAGCTTTTCGCGCAAACTCGGCCATCACGGCGGCATGGGGCTTAAAGAGGAGTTCATCCGTTTTGCACCCTATGCGGTGGTCTTTATCGGGGCTATGTTCGTTATCGCCTTTTTGCAAAACGACCTCGGTCAGGTCGT
>JACXUD010000025.1 GCA_014764025.1 Campylobacterota bacterium
CGATATTGTGCTACATTTGAGCATACTTCAAAAAGAGATAGCCTCAATTCAGTATCTTCCCTTAGTTTACAAAGAGTTTCAGTATAAATCGATCGGTACACAAAAGCTTCCCGTAGAAGTTCATTTCCAAACGCAGCAAAAATTTTTAGATTTTATTGGTAAGAGTGAAGAGTTTTGGAACTATAAAAACGGATATGAGGCGGCAGTAAATAATTTTCCACCTTTACGAAAACTTTTTTTGAAAAAGCCTATGTTGTTGCTTGAATCATTAGATATTTTGGATAAGTTATTGGCAGTAACGGCTTATTTTGTATCTCATCCAAAACCGAATATTTATATCAGGGAACTGCCCATCGACGGTATTGATACAAAATTTATGCAGCAGAATGCAAAGGTTATAGATTTGTTTTTAAGTACTGTTTTGGATGAAGAAAACTTTGATAAAGCGATTAGCAAGCTTTCTGATTTTGGATTTGAAAAGAAATACGGTTTAAAATATCCGCTTCCAACAGTTCGTTTTAGAATTTTAGACGAGAAACATTATATACACGGTTTGAGTGATCTGAGTATTACGCTAGAAGAGTTTGCACAACTTGATTTGGCATGTGAAAATGTTTTTGTTGTAGAGAACAAGATTACAACTTTGGCATTTCCACATGCCAAAGATACTATAGTGATTTTTGGAAACGGATACGGTGTAGGTCAATTAAAAGATATCACTTGGCTGATGGAAAAAAATATTTACTACTGGGGAGATATTGATGTGGACGGTTTCGCTATCCTTTCGCAAGCTCGGAGCTATTTTTCACATTTGCAATCTTTTTGTATGGATAAAGAGATCATAGAACAATTTAAAAGTTTGGCTGTTGAAAGTGAAAATAGACAAACTAGAAGGCTTGAATATCTGACACATGAAGAACAGATCGTATATGAAAGGCTGGCCAATGACTATTATGGCAAAAATTTCAGGTTGGAACAAGAGCGTATAAACTTCGAGTATATAAAAAAATCGCTGCTTATCTGTCTTGGGTAAACCCTTTCAAAAAACTATTTTTTTTTGTACTACACCCTTTGAAGATCTTCTCTACCGGCGATGAGGGGCTCTTATGAAACGCTGTGTAGCAATTATTCCGGCCCGCGGGGGAAGCAAACGTATTCCCTATAAAAATATCAGACTCTTTCACGGTAAACCGCTTATCGCCTACTCTATAGAAGCGGCAAAGCGAAGCGGTCTATTTGGACGCATAATAGTCTCTACCGATGATGAAGCCATCGCAAAAGTGGCATGTGAATATGGTGCAGAGGTTCCCTTTATGCGTCCTTTAGAGCTGGCAGACGACTATACGGGAACGCAAGAGGTGATTTCACATGCCGTTAATTGGCTTGAAGAACACAACGAATACTATGAGTTTGTCTGTACCATCTACGCAACCGCACCGCTGCTTGATGAGCGTTATCTCATCGAAGCTCTTGAGAAGCTGCGCAACTCCAATGCTATCAACGCCTTTTCGTGCACCTCGATGCCCTTTCCCATCCAACGCACCTTTGCCATAACCGAGGAGGGGCGCTGTGAGATGTTTTGGCCGGAATATTATGAGAGCCGAATTCATGTATGAAACTCTATCAAGGTCGAATAACGCCGATTCGCAACGAGACGAATAGTCACTTTATGGCTTTTGTCCGCAAAAATAGCCATTTTTTGCGTCTTGAAAAGAGTCGGATCATTTGACTCTTTTTCTCTTTTTGTTAAGTTAAGGTTGATATAATCCCTCTAAAAACCATAGGAGTTGATTATGAAGATTGCTATTCCGGTAAAAGATGAGTCTCTCACATTTTTTGGTAATGCGGGGCATACGCCCAAATTTGCCATTTTCGAGATGAGCGGCAGCGGTATGTTCCGTTCGTTCAAGCTGCAAGAGTTGCGCAACAATCCACGTACGGATCTAGATGATCACGATCACGGCGATGAGGATGACGAACACCACGTATGTTCGCACGGCCATGACGATGCCGAGCACATCGCACAGCATGACAAGATGGGCGTTGCTCTTGAAGATTGCAATTACCTTGTGGTACGCAGAGCCTGTAAAAACACTGCAAATACCATGAAAGCGCACGGTGTAAGCATTATCAAGTATAGCGGGGAGTCGCCAAAGAGCGACGCGATCCTCCGCGAACTCTCAAAAAACTTCTTATAACCCTTCAATTTTTCAAGTGAACTTTACAGAGATTTTTTCTTTGTAAAGTTACTTTTCGATACAATTTTTTTATTTCAATCAGGATTTTTGTATGTCAGTCAAAGTAAGCGATCAAGAGGCATTAGAGTATCATCAGTTCCCAAAACCGGGCAAAGTGGCGATGGAGATAACCAAGAGCGTAGCAAATCAAAGAGACCTCTCATTGGCCTATACTCCGGGTGTCGCCGTACCGTGTCTAGAGATAAAAAAGGATCCAAACGATGCCTATAAATATACCGCAAAGGGCAACTTGGTGGCCGTCATCTCAAACGGAACGGCGGTGCTTGGGCTTGGGAATTTAGGTGCGCTTGCATCCAAGCCCGTTATGGAAGGCAAAGGGGTGCTCTTTAAGAAGTTTGCCGCGCTTGACTCATACGACATTGAAGTGGACACCGAGAATATCGATAGATTCTGTTCGGTCGTGACGGCAATCGCACCCACATTCGGAGGAATCAATCTAGAGGATATTAAAGCGCCCGAGTGTTTTGAGATCGAACGCCGCCTTGTCGAAGAGCTCAATATTCCCGTCATGCATGACGACCAGCACGGTACTGCGGTCATCTCTTCGGCAGGTATCATCAACGCCTGCCAAATCACGAACCGCAAGATAGAGAAGATAAAAGTCGTCATCGTAGGTGCAGGTGCTGCGGCGATCTCATGCGGCAGGCTCTACCGCGAACTCGGCGTAAAACAGATATATATGTACGACTCTAAGGGTCTTATTCATAACGGCCGCAGCGATTTAAATGATTTTAAGCGAGAGTTCAGTACACACCACTACATGACCCATGCCGAGGTCTTTGAAGGGGCTGATGTCGTAGTCGGGCTTTCGGGGCCGGGGAGCTTTAGTGTGGATGACATCAAACTTATGGCTGAAGAGCCGATCATCTTCACGTTGGCAAACCCGACACCCGAGATCATGCCCGACATTGTTCGAGAGTGCCGACCCGATGCGATCATAGCGACTGGCAGAAGCGATTTTGACAATCAGGTCAATAATGTCTTAGGCTTTCCGTTTATATTTCGAGGGGCGATGGATGTGCGTGCCAAAAAGATCAATATGCAGATGAAGCTTGCGGCTTCACATGCACTTGCCGAGCTGACGCGTAAAGAGGTTCCTGCCTATTTGCGTGAGATATACGGCAAAGAGATCGTTTTTGGAAAAGAGTACATCATCCCAAAACCCTTTGATAAGCGTCTGATCGTCGAGATCTCAAGTGCCGTTGCGCTCGCGGCTATCGAGAGCGGCGTTGCAAAAGGTGAAGGGTTTGATATCGAGCGCTACAAAGTCGAGCTAGCGGCGAAACTTTAGCGAGGGAGCTCTTGGGCTAGTTTGTAAAAACGCTTGAGCCCTTGAAGTGCTTTTGTATCGACTTTGTATGAGATGAGCCCAAGATACTCCAAGATATCCTTTGGCACAATGCCGCTTTTGTTAGCCGCTTGTTTGAGGATATAGTGCGGGATTTTGACCTTTTGACGCAGAAAATTTACCTCGATCTTTTTATAGAGCTCTCTGTCGGTGTGGTAGCATAAGAGGGCAAAGACAAACGGAAGCCCCGTATTCACATGCCAAATTTTTGCAAGGTCGATATGTTCGCCTCCGCCGTGATAGTAGCGCAGAGCCTTGTCGCCTATAACGACCTCGCCCTCAAATCCAAGAATCTTTGCAAGTACGTTCGATGTTTCAGACTCCGAATCGCTGAGATAGCTTGCATGCGGTTTGACCAAAACGCTTCTTACCTCTTTTTTTGCGATGATTCCCAAATTCACATGCCGAAAATTTTTTGCACGGATGCTCGATATGAAAGCTGCATCAACAGAGCGTGAGAGGAACTTTTTATTAATCTTTGAGGGGACGTTCTTTTTGGAGTTCATGCTCATCTTTGGGCTTGAGTGTTGGACAAAACGCTTCATAAATACATGAAAAGGCAGAAGGTTAAGGTAGTCTATTTTGCCAAAAATCACCTGTGGGGCTCCGAGTAAAAGTGACTGAAATTATACAGCGCTTAGCTTATTTGGATATAATCAGCTGCCTATTTTACCGATAATGCATATCAACATCCTATAGCTTTTGTGGATGTGCAGGCATCGGTTATAACATAAATGCAGGAGTCAAAGATGGTACGAGTAGAGTTTTTGGGGCCGATCCAAAAAGAGCCATTGGAACTGGATATAGAGAATTTAAATCAATTGGCAGCGATTTTGCAAGCCGACAAGAGTCTTGAGATGTGGCTTGAGAACTCGGCGGTTGCCGTGAATGACACCCTTGTGGGCTCACGCGACGTAGTGCTACAAGACGGAGATAGGATTTCGCTTCTGCCTCCTGTCTGCGGAGGGTGAGTATGCTGAGCCTCTATAACGGCGCACTTGACGTGCCGACGATACTCAAAGAGTGGTATGAACAAGAGTCCGCAAGCAACTACGGCGCCTATATTCCGTTTGTGGGAACGGTGCGTGAAGAGGATGGGATCGAAGGGCTAAGCTTTGATATCTACGAGCCGATTTTAATCAAATGGTATGAGGCTTGGAAAAAAAAGGCAGCCGAGAGAGGAGCGATAATCAAGATGGCACACTCAAGAGGCGACGTGATGCTGCATGAGTCCTCTTATATTGCGGCGGTCTTTTCGCCGAAGAGACGTGTGGCGTTGGAATTGATCGAGGAGTTCGTCGAAGATTTCAAAGCGAGTGCGCCAATATGGAAATATGATCTCAAAGATAGCAGGCGCATCTATGCGCTTGATCGTTCTACGGCTATTGCCGGAAGCGGTATCTTGGGGGCAAAATCATGAGTCTTCTCTCCTATGAAGCAAGCCAGAGTATGCTTGAGCTGTTGAGCATCGGAGCTCTGCGCTATGAGAAGCTGCCTCTTAGCGAGACTCTAGGGCGTATTCTTTACGAAGATGTCGTGGCCCAATACAACGATCCTCGCTTCCCTACCGCTTCCATGGACGGTTATGCCGTGAAACATGCCGATTTGGCTCTGGGGCGTTTGAAAGTGCTAGGCGACAATCCGGCAGGAAGCCATGAAGAGCGAACGATAGAGGAGGGTGAATCGATCAAGACCTTTACGGGCTCGATGATGCCAAAGGGGAGCGATACGCTCATTCAGATCGAGAATGTCTCGCGCGAGGGGGATGAGATAGTCATTAACGAGGCCGTTGTATTTGGCTCCTCCGTTCGCCCGGTAGGCGAGGGGTTTCGTAGCGGTGACATACTCATTAAAAAGGGTACGAAGATAGGCTTTGCGCAGATAGGCGTGATGGCGGCTCTGAATATGGTTATGGTCAAAGTGGCTCAAAAACCCAGAGTAGGCGTCGTCTCTACGGGAAGCGAGATACTCGATCTTGGAGAACAGAGCACCAATCCCGCACAGATACGCAGCTCGAACAACTATACGCTCGCGGCACTCTTTGCTCAAGCGGGGGCTCAGAGCCTTCAGCTTGGGGTGGTCGGAGATGACAAGACGCAGATAATCAAGAGCTTTGAGAATGCGCTTGCCTCTTGCGATATCGTGGTGACAACCGGAGGCGTGAGTGTGGGAGATTACGATTTTGTTAAAGATATCGTGCCTCGTCTGGGTGCAGAGGTGGTCTTTAAAGGGGTCGCGATCAAGCCGGGGCGCCATATAATGCTGGCCAAAAAGGATGAGAAGTTCATTGTCTCGCTTCCGGGATTTGCCTACTCATCGACCGTGACGGCGGTACTCTATGTGCTCCCGTTGATCTCGAAGATGCTTGGTCGAGAGGAGGCCTATAGAATCGTCGAGGCTAAGCTCCAAGAGCGGTTCGAAAAGCGCTCTAAATTCACTGAATTCACCCCATGCAACGCTCTCTTTGATAGTGGCGGTTATGAGGTCGATTTTCAAGACAAAAGAGTCGGCAGCTCTGCGATACTGACGAATCTATTGAACGATGCCGCTCTTATGATCAGCGGCGAAGAGGATGCCGTACTTGAGATCGGCACCTCTGTAAACGTGATCCTGCTCGATAGCTTCTGATCTTTTCACATGCCAAAACTTCGGCATGTGAAAATCACGGCACCACACGCTCCAAAAACCAAAAAGTCGCCATTGAACCGATGGCATAGGCACTCAGCCACTTGAGTCTCTCGTAAGAGGGGCGTATGACTCTTTGAACGAAACGATAAAAAATCAACAAAGAGAGAATAAAGATGATCTGACCCAGCTCGATGCCGACATTGAAGGCAAAGAGCGAGAGGGCGATATCGTTGTGCGGCAGGCCGATTTCGCTGAGCACGCTCGAAAATCCAAATCCGTGAAGCAGACCGAAGGTAAAGGCGATAATCTCTAAATGGGCTTTCGTGAGGGTTTTTGCGGGGCTTAAGAGCTCTCTTGCCAAGAATACGATGCTTAGGGCTATCGAAGCCTCTACGAACTTGACGGAGATGGCCACGATGCCTAAAATCCCGCACGCCAAAGTGATGGAGTGAGAGAGGGTAAAACCGGTGATAGCCAAAAGAAGGGCCTTGGCATTGCGTGCAAGCAGCAGCAGAGCCAAGACGAAGAGCAAATGGTCGTAGCCTAAGAGAATATGTTCTATACCAAGTATCAAATACTCCGTGAATACCTCAAAAGGAGAGCTGATGCGATCGATGTAGATAAAAGGGGTGCTTGCACGCAAAAGAGCATCTTGAGAGCCTTTTGCAGACTCATACTTAATGATGACGCCGATATCGTTGCTCTGCATCCCCTCCACCCAAATGCGCGATTTGGCAAGGGCACTCTCGCCGCACCACATTCTGTAAGACTCCTGAATATAGCCGTTTTCGATCTTTTTGCGTTTTGGCGTAATAGGTGCACAGTGGGTCGGGTAGTGGATGGTGAGGTCTTTGGCCTTGGAGTTTTCAAGCGGTTTTTTATAGAGAAGATCAATGCTTCTATCTTCATTTTCGTGCAGATCGATGTAGGAGAGCGCCGTCTGATGTGCAAAGAGCGAAAGCGTCAGAAGCAGCGATAAAAAGAGAGCTTTTATGAGCATTACTCTTTTTCCAATCTATACTGTGCAGCGAGTTTTGTGAGTGCTTTGTTGTAGTTTGACTCTTTTTGATCCTGCATGAAATCGTTATAGACCTGCTCTTCGATTTCGTTGAAATCTATCGGCATAGAGGAGCTCTTCTTCTCGATATAGACAAGATGCAGACCGAATTTAGAGATAAAAGGGCCTGCCCATCGATTGCTTCGTGTTTGGAGCAGCTTGGTTGTGAAAAAATTGCCGTAAAGCTCTTGTATGACATCGATGCTCGAGGCCTTTTGACGAGGCGGCACGATAGAGGGAAGAGAGAAGCTCTCTGCGGCATCCGGCGGGACTTTGGAGCTTTGAAGAAGCTCTAGAAGGCGTGAAGCCTCTACAAGATCGTGTGAAGCCAAAAGTATATGCGAGAAGGTGATCGACTCCACATGCGAATACTCTTTGATATTGCTTTTGTAGTACTCGTGGATCTGCTCTTCGGTAGGGTCGATCAGAGGGGTTTCATTAAGCAAAATGTGCTTCATCTTTGCAATAAGCCGCTCTTTAATGATCTCATCGCTCTTCAATAATCCCAGATTTATAGCCTCTTCAAAGAGGAGCTGCTCGATAAAATCCCCTTCGACAAGGGTTTGTGTCGTCAAGGCGGTGGGTTTGATACCCGTTTTTTCTTCAAACCGGGTATTGAGTTTTTGTACATCGCTCGGCGTGATGCGGATCGTTTCAAGCTCTTGGGAAAGATCGCCGCTTTGAAGCTCGAAATAGCCGTAAAGCAGTGACCCAAAGAGAAAAAAATAGAGCAGAGGTTCTGAAAAAAATCTTTGGAAAAGATTGGCGTTTTTTGTGTTCATGGCAGATTCATATATTTGGATTAATGCTCTATTTATAACAAAAAATTTATAAAACGCAAGCAAAAGCGAGATGAAAGTATATTGAAAATTTATACGAAAAACTCGCTACTGCGGGGAAAAAGGTATAAAGATTATTGCTATAACGCCGATATTGCGAGGAATTTGAGCCGTTTTTGGATAAAATAGTATTAGATTTCGTTGAATCAAGGAGAGCATGTGAGAGTAGCAGGGTATATAAGCGCGATTTTAATCTCGTTAGGTGTAGTGTTTGGCGGCTGTACGACCGTTTCAAAGATGCAAAGACCGCTTCCGGAAGTGAAGGTACAAGATGAGGATGGCCAAAAGAGCACTGCCAAGATAGCGCTCTTTTCTCTGAAAAATTACACCGATACGCCGCAGGCAGGAATGAGAGCCGCGAATCTGCTTGAGGGGATTTTGATCACTAAAGGCTACTCTATCATCAGCCACGTTAACGAAGCGAGCGTCGAGTTCGACAAGGCGCTCTCTACGGCGAAGAAAGAGGGTGCGGCCTATTTTGTCATGGGCGGTGTAAGCGAGTGGCGCTATAAAACGGGAATCGACGGCGAGCCTGCGGTGAGCCTGCAGATCACTATCTATGATGCCTCAAACGGTGAGGTACTCTGGAGTGCAACGGGTTCGGACAGCGACTGGGGTAACGAATCGATCGGCACGACTGCGCATAACCTCATAGAGCTTCTTGTAGCACAGTGAAAAGGTCTAGCTCCAATGCAGAACAATCGATTAAAACGGGTCAAGGAGGAGGGTTTTTTAGCCAAAGCGGCGAAACTCGTACGCGATTACCCCTTTACCGAATCGTTTATCGTTGTTATGCTCTTTTTTGTCATCGGATATCTTGTTGACGAGAAAGATATCTGTATGCTTGATAAGAATAGCTCGTATATTCTTGTCCTTTTAGCTATTATCACCCTTTTTCACGGCTTTGAAAGCGGTATCTTCTCGCTGGGTATCATTGCCGTAGTGACATGGTTCTTCTACCCCTCTTTTCGTTACGAGGAGTTTTTGGTCGCTTTGATGATGACGCTTATCTTCAGCGAGTATCACTACTACTGGACAAAACGCATCAAAGAGGCCGAGATCAACTCCGACTACCGCGGCGTAAAGCTCGATGAACTCACAAAAGCGTTCTATGCACTTAAAATTTCACACGACCAATTAGAGAAGAACTATGTCGTAAAACCGATGAGCCTTCGCAACTCTATCGTAAAGATCAAAGAGGAGAGCAGTTCGGCCAATGACTTTTACAAGAGCTTTTTGAAGCTTTTAGAAAAATCATTTAACGTCGGGTCGGCTCAGATAATCAGTCGAGGGTTTGAGGATGAGGATTTTGAGCTCTCGGCGACGAACGATGAGAACGGGGATAACCTGTTTGACATGAAGGACCTGATGATCGACAAGGTACTTGAGAGAAAGAAACCTATCTTCATCAATGACGAGATCAACAATACCAGCAGTTATATCGCGGTCATCCCCGCGCTTGAACACGATCACGTCCTCTCGCTGCTCTTGATCAAAAAGATGCCTTTCATGGCGTTTAACCGTGAAAATCTAACGACCATCTCTATCTTGTTCGAGTATTTTTTAAGCGAGGTTCGCAAACAGGTGCAGCTTAGAAACATAAGCGAGCTCTCTATCATCGGCGATGAGAACTTCAAATTCGAATACATTAGGCTGCTTGATCTTTACAAGACATACAAGGTCGATTCTGTCACCATCAACCTTAAAATGCGAGACGAACTTGTGGCGGAGCGCGTCTATAGCATTACAAAGCGTGTCTTGAGATCACTCGATATGGTTACCTTCGTCAAACATACCAACACCTTCTATCTCATCATACTCTTTCCATTTGCGGATGAAGCGGCAGCAAGAGGATTTTTAAACCGTCTGCTCGGCATGGTCGATGACTTTAGCACGCAAGATTTCGAGTTTATGACCTTCGGTTTGGCTCAGACGCATCTATTCGAGCGCTATATAAGTCAAGATAGCGAGGCTCTTAGCGAGGAGGCGTCGTGAGTGATCTCTTTACCCGCTATGAAGATTTTATCTGGGTCTTGTATATCTTGCATATCATCATCAGCTTCGTGCTCGCGATCGTGCTGGCGAGGTATATGCGAAAACGATTCCATAAAGCCTACAAAAAAGATATATTGCGACTCAAAAAAGTGCGCCACAGAAGCCTCGTATATAGATGTCTTTTTAAAATCTCGCTACAGCGAAACAACTTTTTCGCGATGTTTCTGTTCATGTTCATCTTCAATCTTTCACTCCCCCTCTTAGGGTACTTCGGCTCTATTTGGGTGGCACGCTATCTCAATAACGTCACCTATAAGATCGAACTCAAAGATACTACGATGATCGACTTAGAGGAGTTCGGTCTTACATTCGTCAAGGTGGAGAGAATATTCGGCGAAGGCTCCATGATCGATCTGATGCAGAGTGAGTTCACGCCCAAAGAGAAGAAGATCAAAGCGCTTGTGGCGATGGCCGATAACAAGACGCAAAAGAATGTCGATATCATCAAAAAGGCTCTTGCTAACAAAGATGATGAGGTTCGTCTCTACAGCTTTGCCATTATCGAGAAGTTTGAAAAGGAGCTCAACAGCAAAATTCACGAAGAGCTTCTTGCCTTTGAGATCGAAAAAGATGAGTTACAAAGAGCCATGATAGCCAAAGAGCTGGCATTTTTATATTGGGAGATGATCTACTACGAGCTCTCGGAGGATGCACTTAAGCAGTTCTTGGTCAGAGAGGTCGAGAAGTATCTGGCAATTGCCAAGAGCTATCTCTTCGGTGATGCGAAGGTGCGAGTATTGCTGGGCAGGTTATATATGATGCAAAAGGATTTTGAAAAAGCGGCAACGGAGTTTCATGCGGCACAAGCGATCGACCCCGAAAATTCTGCTTTTATGATTCCCTATCTTGCGGAGATAAACTTCAACACGGGTAACTATAGAGTGGTTCAAAACATCTTGAAGAACGCAAAAGGGCTGGAGCTCAACGCGACGATGTATCCGATCGTGGATCAATGGAGAGGCCAGGAGGCGGCAAACAGGGATTTTATTCCGACCGATGAGAGCGAGAGGGATGAAGAGATTATCAAAAGGAGCATCTCGTGAGCACCAAGGCCGGCGTAATTCGACAGGCTGACGAAGTCGATGTTATGTTTATGTCCGAGGGAACCTACCCCTACATCCGCGGAGGGGTCTCTTCATGGATCGCTCAGATCGTGCGCGAGATGCCCGATGTACGTTTTGGAGTCTGCTTTTTAGGTTCGCAAGAGAGCGACTATGAGGGGATCCGTTATGAGCTACCAGAGAATCTGGTTCACCTTGAAGTGCACTATATGTTCGGCAACAATACGCCTCCGGTAGAGCCGCTTAAAGGGGATAAAGAGGGGTTTGAGGCTATAGAGAAGCTCTATGCGACCTTTAAAGCGATGGACAAGCACCACCCCGCAAAGCAGCCCCAAGGGGATGATGCGCCGGATGAGGAGGAGATCGTCGATTTCCCCGATATGATCAAACATATCGATTTCTATCTCAATAAGGTCACCTTTAAGGATTTTCTCTACTCCAGACGTTCGTGGGATTTTATCAACAAGATGTATATGCAAAACTGTAAAGATGTCCCGTTCATCGACTATTTTTGGACTTTGCGCAATATCCACAGACCTATCTGGATTTTAGCGGAGATAGCCAAAACGATGCCAAAGACAAAGGTCTTTCACTCCCCCTCAACGGGGTATGCAGGATTTTTGGGAGCGCTCTGCTCGTATGATCGCAAGAGACCTTTTTTGTTGACCGAACACGGCATCTATACGCGTGAGCGAAAGATCGACATGCTTACGGCGGAGTGGATCGATTTTCAAAAGCCGAGCCTTTTAAAGCAGCCCGAAGAGATGAACTACATCAAGCGTATGTGGGTGAACTTCTTCGAGAAGATCGGGCAGTTCTCTTATAGAAGAGCCGATCATATCCTCTCTTTGTACCCGGGTGCTCAGAGGATTCAACACGCATTCGGTGCCGATGCGACCAAGACCAGAGTCATTCCAAACGGCGTGGATGCCGATGCGCTTATGGCTACGATGAAACACAGACAAGACCCTCCAAAGCCTATCATCACGCTTATCGGACGGGTCGTATCCATTAAAGATATCAAGACATTTATCCGTGCGATCCGTATCACCATGAATGCTATCCCGGATGTAGAGGCGTGGATCGTCGGGCCTACCGAAGAGGACCCTGAATACTACCACGAGTGTAAGAATATGGTGCAGGCACTCGATCTGCAGTCGCATATGAAATTCTTGGGATTTCAAAATATCAAAGAGATCCTGCCAAAATCAGCGCTCCAGACGCTTACCTCAATCAGTGAAGGGATGCCGCTGGTTATCCTAGAAGGGTTTGCCGCCGGCGTGCCGTGCGTGGCCACGAATGTCGGAAGCTGCTATGACCTCATTAACGGGGGGCTTGATGAGTATGATATCAATCTAGGAAGCGCCGGAGCCATCACCAATATCGCCAACCCCGGTGAACTGGCAAAGCAGTATATTCATTTCCTAACAAACTATGATGCGTGGAAGAAGGCGCAAGAGGTTGCACTAGAGCGTGTGAATCGCTACTATCGTCAAGAGCTTTTCTTGAAAGAGTATCACGACATGTATATGGAAGCCATGAGTTATGAGACTCCTCAAGAAGTCAAAGCAGAGGAGGTGTAGCCATGGCCGGAATAGGATTTGAGCTACGCAAGATATTAAAGGCCGATCGTCTTCTCTCGCTTGCAAAGGTCTATGGCTACTCCGCTATTTTGAGTTCGGGCCCGTGGGTTATCTCTATCGTTGCTATTTTGCTTGTCGGTTTTATGAATATGATGAATGTCGGTGAAGTGAGCGATGCGAACAGATTCCAGGTCGTCATCACCTATGCGATCGCCCTGGCATCGAGTCTTATCATTACGGGAATTTTGCAGCTTCCCTTTACACGTTATGTTGCAGATTTGATCTTTAACCATCGTGAAGACGAGATACTACCATCTTACTTTGGGGCAATATTTTTGGCATGGCTTATGGGGATACCTTTTGTCACCCCTCTTTATATATGGATCTTTGAGGGGCAGAGCATCATCTTTTTGATCGGAGTGATCTCTGTCTTTTTGATCTTGTGCGCCGTGTGGATATCAAGCATCTTGGCCGCAAGTTTGAAATATTATAAAAGCGTCGTCTGGTCCTATTTTATCTCCTATTCGTTGATCGTTCTCTTTTCGTACCTCTACGGTGACAGCATCGAATCGCTGATATTCGTCTTTTTCATAGGAAACTCGCTGCTTTTGATCACTCTTATGACGCTTATCATCAAGAGCTACGATGCCACCATATTCATGAAGATAGACTTCTTTTTGGATAAGAACTTCTATTGGACGCTCGGTATAGCCGGCCTTAGCTACAATCTAGGGGCATGGGTCGATAAGTTCATATTCTGGTATCATCCGCTCACAGGCCATACGGTTATCGGCAAGCTCAACGCATCGGTGGTGTATGACATGCCGATCTTCTTGGCCTATCTCTCGATCTTACCCGGAATGGCGATCTTCTTTTATCGTCTTGAGGCCGATTTTGCGGAGAAGTACGATCTCTATTACGATTCGGTGCGTAGCGGCGGTACATTGACGCTTATCAACCGCTACCGAAACGAGATGGTGAACGTCATCCGCCACGCCGTGCATGAGATCATTATGGTGCAGGGGATCATCAACATCTTTTTGTTTTTAACGGCACCCTATATTTTTAGGGCTTTGAATATCCCGCAGCTCTATTTGGGGCTCTTTTACATCTTGACGATCGGCGCCCTTTTGCAGCTGGCATTCATGTCCGTTTTGGCGATCTTGTACTATATAGATAGGAAAAAGGTCGCTATGTGGCTCTGTATAGCCTTTTTTGTACTCAATACGATCTTGACGCTGATATCTATCAATATGGGGCCTTCTATGTTTGGATACGGTTATGCGGTATCGCTTTTGCTTGTCTTCTTGGCAAGTATTTGGGTGATACGTAATGAAATGGAGAACTTGGATTATGAAACGTTTATGTTGCAGTAAGCTGATATGGCTAGCCCTCTTTTGGGCTCTTGGTTTACATGCCGCTTTGACGAGCAAAAGTGCCGCACTCTATTACGGTAAAGAGATCTCTTATCCGACGGTAGGCATCCATAATTACGTCTTTGCCGAACCCGACAATATCGTCACCGCTTCTCACGGATATAAGGTCTATGGTTCAAAGATCTACGTCAAGGTGGACCCATACCGCATTAGCGCCGCCAAGAAGCCATCAAAGAGTGCATGGATATATAAAAGAGATAGTGTTGGCTATATCATGGATATGCGAAACGACCTCTACAGAACTCATGTGGTGAAGACTCTTTTTGCCGATCTGATGAAAAGAGGGTTTAAGAATTTCTATATAGACTCTTTGGATATCTATCAGGAGACGGCGGCATCGAAAAAAGAGCAAGAGGAGTTTGGCGAGGCCAATATCAAACTGCTTGAAGAGCTACGTAGAGAGTATCCGAAATGTAAATTCATCGTCAAAGGCGGCGAAGATATCATAGAGAAGATCCACTCCTTTTTAGAGGCCGTAGTGATAGACTCATACATGTATGGGCTCGATAAAGATGGCTTTCGTCATACAGAAGTGAGTCAAGAGAGACAAAAAAGAGTTGATAGATTTATTGAAAAACTCAAGAGTTACAAGCTCGATATCGTGACGGTAGAGTACACGAACGGCAAGAGCGAAAACGAAAAGAGCAAGATAGCAGAGCAGTTGGCTAAAAAGGGTCTTATTCCGGTGATCGTCGATAGTGCTACGGTCTATTCGAGCACTCTAAAGAGTGCAAAGAGACGGGAGATTTTAGTCCTTATCGATGAGACGCAGATGGACAGAATCTTTCTCTCGCCCCATCAGCACGGTACGTTGCCGCTGGAGTTTTACGGCTACAAGGTGAAGTTTTATGAGGTCTCAAAAGGATTGCCGCCGATAGAGGATGTCGCCCACTATGCAGGAGTGATCGTCTGGATCATCGATACCTATAAGGAGCCTAGGGAGTTTATCGACTGGGTGCTCAAGATCACCCAAAACGGGACAAAAATAGCCTTTGCGAATAACTTCGGGATCCATGCCGATCAATCTTTGATCTCTCCGCTTGGAATAGAGATCCATAGCGGAGCCGAAAACTATGGCAATAAACATCAGATCAGCTACCGCGATAAAATGATAGGGTATGAAGTGGAGCCCTCCTCTATCAATACCGGTCTCTACTATCAGCCCGCCAATGCAAAAGCGCTTTTGATCTTCGAAGATACGATAGGTGTCACTTCGACCCCTGCGGCCATTATGCCCTGGGGCGGCTATGCGATGAGCGAAGCCTTTATGATGGAGCTTAAAGAGGAGAACATCTGGATCATCAATCCGTTCGAGTTCTTTAAAGAGGCGCTGAGACTAGAGCCTATCTTAGTGCCCGATGCGACCACGGAGAACGGCAGAAGACTCCTCTTTACCCATGTGG
>JACXUD010000026.1 GCA_014764025.1 Campylobacterota bacterium
GCATTAACCCCTGAAGAGGTTTATCAAAAGCTCTTAAACGACCTGAAGTTCGATGAACCAAAACACTATCTCAAAAATGTCTCAAAGAGAATGAGCGCCTATCACAAGATCTATGGTCTTTAATCTTTAAAGACCAAAGAGACCTTTTGGGTTTTCTCCCCACTCTCTTTTAAAGAGAGAGCTTGACAACTCGGCCAAACAGATCAGTGATCCGACTCCTCCTAATACAAATAGCATCTCAACCATTTGAGACTCCTTTTTATTTGTAGTATAAAATAGATGTGAGAGCAACTCTAAAAATATGGCAGGATGTCAAATTTATTTTGAAGTTCACATGCCGTATAGTGCATGTGAAGCGAGAAGATTAGGATGGACAGCTTTGGAGATCGCCCATATCGACATGGGAACCGCCTCCGGATATTATCGATGCATTCTCTTTGACGATTTTGCCGTTATGGAGAACCGTATAGGTGACGGCCGTCGTATCACGAATCGTATTGACGGTAGAGCAGTAGGTCTCTAGAGAAGCCATCACCCAGCGAGCCGCCGTTACGTCATCGGCCGACGAATCAAAACTGTAGGTTAGATGAAGTTGATTGAATTTTTTCGGAAAATCTTCGTTTCTTACCACATCACCATCGACTTTAAGGTTGTGAATTTCGTGTTTTTGATTTTGGCCCATCATAACGATATCGGTGGCAGAACATGTGATGATCCCCGATAAAAAATACTCAATCGGAGAGATGACCGGGCAATCAATAATAAAGCTGCTTTTTGAAGTTTTTGCCTCAAATTTCATACCATCAAGATGCGATATAGTCACCTTCATATTAAGCCTTTAAGAAGTTTTGAAAGAATTCTATCTGCTCTTGAGTTCTCACCGTAGCCGTTCCGCCTGAAGATTTACGTGCATTCATAGAGTTTCTGATGGAAAGGTACGGGATAACATCCTCTTTTATCCTAGCGTCTATTGCTTGCAGATATGTGAGTTCGATATCACTCAGATCGATCTTAAGCTCTTCGCTTTTAGCAACCGCTTTTCCAGTAATGAAGTGTGCCTCTCTAAAAGGGATCCCGCATTTTTCAACAAGATAATCGGCAAGGTCGGTAGCACTTAAATGCCCGACTTTACAAGCGCTCAGCATATTCTGCTCTTTTACCTGCATCGTCTTAATCGCCTCTTTTAGAATCTCTAGCGAGATCTCTGCAGTCTCTACGGCATCAAACACGCCCTCTTTATCCTCTTGAGTATCTTTATTATATGCAAGCGGAAGCGCTTTCATGACCGTTAACAGCCCCATAAGTGAGCCATATACCCTTCCCGTTTTCCCGCGAAGAAGTTCAGGTACATCCGGGTTCTTCTTTTGAGGCATGATCGAAGAGCCCGTGGAGTACTCATCGCTTAGCTCTACGAATTTAAACTCATAGCTCGACCACATAACCAGCTCTTCGGATAGTCTAGAGATATGCATCATCATCGTTGAGATATTAAAGAGGATCTCTAAAGCGAAATCTCTATCGCTCACCGTATCGAGGCAGTTGGTGCTGACACCGCTAAAACCAAGAATTTCGGCACTCATGCTGCGATCTATATTGTGCGGTGTGCCTGCAAGTGCTGCACACCCAAGCGGAGAGATATTGTTTCGCTCATAAGAGCTCTCGAATCGCTCGATATCTCTTTTGAACATAGAGAGATAGGCGCACATATGAAATCCGAAATTGATAGGTTGTGCATGCTGAAGATGTGTCATTCCAGGCATTAACGTCTCTGTATGCTTGGATGCAAGATCCAAAATCACACCCATAAGCTCTTTAAGCGCTTCAACGATCTCGCGGTTTTTTCGTAAGACGTAACGGCGAAAATCGACCGCTACTTGATCGTTTCTGCTTCTAGCGGTATGAAGCTTCTTGCCGGCGTCGCCTATCAAAGCCGTAAGACGTTTCTCGATTCCCATATGCAGATCTTCATCGGATATCTTCCACTCAAACTCTCCCGACTCGATCTCGTTCATGACTTGGTTTAAGCCGTTAACGATATCTTTAAGCTCTTCTGCCGTCAATATCCCCTGCTTTGCCAACATCGTCGCATGAGCAAGCGAGCCTTCAATATCTTCGCGATAGAGTTTTCTATCAAACATAATAGATGCATTGAATTGATCTAAAAGGCTTGATGCACTTGCAGAAAATCTGCCGGACCACATCTTATCCATAATATCTCCAAATAAAAAAGTTTCGTATTTTATCTTAAATCGGTAGTTTTACAAAATAGCCAAGAGAGAGCTCTGCTTGGCTTTATGCAGGTTAGTTACAAGCAGGTACATTACCGCTGTCTGAAGCGTACTCCAAAAAGAAGTCTCTTAAATCTTTTGCCTTTTTCTTGAATCTTGAACCTTCAAAATACTCCCAAGACTCTTTTGCACTCTCTTTGGACAGATGAAGTTTTACAAGCGCCTCCCCGTCATTCACCATAAGATCTTTCCACTGGTAAGAGGTTTTACTTGAAATGAACTCCTGTTTCTTTACATGACACTCGGCACAATTTTTTATAAACTCTTTTTGTCCTTTATAGGCAGCGGCAAATAAACCCTGAGCCAACAAAACCGATAATGCCGTAATAGCTAAAACTCTTCGCATTAATACTCCTAAACTATATATTTAATACAAGAACATCTGTCGTTACACAGACCTGTGCTATTCACATGCCGGAATATTCCCCGTATCACCGGCATACTCTAAGAAAAAATCTCTGTAATGAGAGACATGTCCATCATATTTAGAGGAAGTAAAATACTCCAATGACGGCTGTGCCTCTTTAGATTTTACATGAAAATCACGCAGCGTCCTGCCTCCGTCGTTCAAAATCGAACTCCACTGATTGGTAGTCTTACCGGTAACAAACTCGAATGCCTTCCCGTGGCAGTCGCGACAGTTGGCCTTAAACAGCCTATGACCCTTTGAGACTCCCGCTTCTAAGAGCGGAGCTATCAAACATACACACGCAGATAGACAAAACAATCTATTTCTCATTCTAACCCCTTATGAAGGGCTATATTACATTAGAAAATATTATACCAAGCTTATAACAAAATTGTCACATAAGATAAAGATTCAAAAGTTACAACTGGTATTTATCTTCAAGTGTTTGCTCTAGCTCCCAAAGCCCCAAGCTCTTGAGCTTTTGAACAACATGAGCGCTGCACTCGACATCTCCCGGCCATTCACGAGTATAACCGTCGAATTGATTCTTATTTGTTCCGTCTAAACCTACCATAAGCCCGAAAACAAAGAGATCTCTTAGAGCATCGATGTTATTTGCAACACGCCATATAAGCATATAAGGATTCTCTATATCGTTCTTCTCTTCATCGACGAAGACCACGATTCGAAGGTTTGGAGCCAGCTCATAGAGTGCATTAAAACACTCTTTGACACTTCTTCTTTTAGAAATTGAAATGACCGTAATAGGATTTTTCGTTCGACGCATATACTGCACCAACCCCTTTGCCTCCGGAAGAAGCTCTTTTACCTTCTCTAAAAGTTCATCATCCCCGAGCAGATTCGGTCCATCTGTTTGATGCGCCGCCGTCACGTCGATTCCCAGTTTTCCACCGACTAACGTCTCACTCGAAGAGTGATCAAGTGCATCAAGAATCCCTTCGGTAACAAAGAGCGATTTTGGGGTAAAACGATTTAAGATATAGGTCGTGAGTGCATCGTAATTGGTCAGTTTTGGTGCGTTCTCATCCAAGAAGATGGCGTGCTTCACGAAGCTCATCTGACCTGAACCCCAAAAAACATGCATGAACTGCTTTGCATGCCCTTTATAGAGTGTCTTCATCTTAGCTAAGATCAGATTATGAAATGCTCCGTTTTCCGGCATGTGATAATCTAAAAGATCAACCGCATTTGTTTTTAGAAGCGGCAGGAATATCCTCTCCGTCGCCCAGCCCATATATTTATCTTCAAGCGGCGGCTTCCCGACGACCGTCGCTAAAAAGACGGGCTCTTTTTTTGTCGTAATCGCGCTTACTTTCATAACAGGATAGGGCTCTTTGAGTGTATAGTAACCGGTGTGGTCGCCAAAAGGCCCCTCTATGCGAAGTTCACTTGGATCCACCCAACCCTCTATGACGTAATCTACATCTTCGGGAATATAGAGCGGTGTCGTCTTGGACTCTACAAGGCGTGCCGGCTTTTTCGTGATAAGCCCGTAGAGCAAGAGTTCATTGACGCCGTAAGGAAGTGGAGCCGTCGCACACCACGTATAGAGCGGGTTGCCTCCGATTGCCACCGATACGGGCATTTTTTTGCCTGCTTTTTGATATTGATCAAAAAAGTGCGATGAGTCTTTATGGATCTGCCAGTGCATACCCAAATGGTTTTTATCATAGACCTGCAGACGATACATTCCAAGATTGACCATATCGCCCTCAAGACTCTGCGTATAGACCTGACCCATCGTAATAAAAGGCCCGCCGTCCCCTTCCCATGTGGTCAAGACCGGGAGTCTGTACAAATCTGCATCCTCGCCTAGATACTGAATCTCTTGGCAGGCTCCTTTGGTATTTAATTTTTTTGGAAAGATATTTTTGAGCTCAAAGAGATCTTTTGCCATTGAAATCTTTTGCATAAACCCGCTTGGCGGCTTCATATGCAGAAGTTTTGTTATCTCATCCGCAATAGATTCGATCGGACGGCCGAAGAGGAGTTCACACCTTTTAAATGAACCGAAAACATTCATTAAGATAGGTTCGTTAAACTTTTTATTGTTTTTTCTATCGATTACGTTTGTAAATAGAAGCGCTTTGCCTCCATGAGCTTTTTTCACCTCTGCATATGCAAGATGAGGAATCTCCAGATAGATATCGAGTTCTGTATCGATTATACGGAGTTCATTCTCTTTTTTAAGCAGTGCAATGGTCTTTTTCATCTTCTACTTACTTTACCATCATCGCTTCGGCACGCGCCAATAGCTCTTTCGCACCGCGAGCGATCATCTCTTCGGCCATCATTTTGCCGATCGTATTGACTCTGTCTTTGCCGACTAGTTTTGTATCGGCAAGCACTTCGCTTCCGTCGGGCAGACCCAAAATCGCTTTTACGACGATATTCTCATTCTCCAATACCGTTGCATTGACACCGATAGGAACGTGACAGCCGCCTTGTAGCGTATCGACAAATGCACGCTCTATGGTCGTCTCCATTTCGCTGTAGTCGTCATTCAGTCGCTTCACGATCTCTAACACCTCAGAGTCGTTTATCGCCTCGATACCAAGAGCCCCCTGCCCCATTGACGGGATCATCTCAAAAAGAGATATCGGATAGACATGTTCAACGGCATCTAAAAGACCCAAACGGTTGATCCCGGCTGCAGCTAAAACGATAGCGTCAAACTCACCCTCTTTAAGCTTGCGGATTCTTGTATCTACGTTTCCGCGAAGATCTTTGATCTGAAGATCTGGACGTAGCCTCTCAAGCTGCATGCGACGGCGCAGCGACGATGTTCCTACAACAGCGCCTTTTGGCAAGGCGTCGATATCGGCATACTTTTCAGACAATAGAGCATCCCTAACATCTTCACGCTCCGTAATAGCAGCCAAGATAAGCCCATCAGGCATTACGGTAGGCACGTCTTTAAGCGAGTGCACGGCGATCTGCGCCTCGCCTCTAAGCATAGCCTCTTCCAACTCTTTCAAAAAAAGCCCCTTGCCGCCGATTGCAGCAAGCGGTCTGTCGATTATCTTATCACCGGTTGTTACAATAACTTTTAGTTCTACCTCTAAACCCGGATTTTGCTCTTGGAGTACTGCTTTAATATGCTCAGACTGCCAAAGAGCCAGCTTTGAACCTCGTGTCGCAATAGTTAGTTTTTGTATCATTAATCTGCCTTTAAATATTTTTTCTTCGTTCTATCGACCTGTCCGTCAAAATAGAGTGTCGGTGTTCCTTGTACCATGATCTCATCCGCAACTTTGAGTCCGAAGTTATAACTTGCGTTGACTGCCGGTGCACTAATATCTTCGGGTTTAAGGTTTGTATTCATCGCCTTGTTAAATGCCGCAAGAATTTTGGTTATGTCGCGCTCTTTTGCGTCTATCTCAATTTGATAGAGTTTAAGAACCACATCTTTATGTCCTTTAAGCTCTGCCGCGATTGCCGCTTTGGTAAGTTCTACGGCTGCAGGGTGAAGTGCCGGAAGCGGAAAGTGATAGTAGTAGATAGCAAATTTTTTAGGATCTTTTCGCATATCCTCAATAGCACCCGGAACAAATTTGCGACAGAACGGACAGAGCGGATCGGAGAAGATAACAACTTTATGTTTTGCATTCGCATCACCGTAGATAAGATGATCCGGCTTGTAATATTCAGCTTTGAAGCTAGGAGTTACAAACTCTTTCATGCTGTCACCCGTCGTAAGATCGATCAGCTCTTCGGTTATCGCCTCGCCGTTACTGAACCAAATCATCTTCTGAGAGACCTCTCGCGTCCCCTCTTGTGCTTTTACCGTCGCATTGAGTTTTATAACGTGAGCGTTCCACCCTTTGAGCTGCTTAAGCGGAATCTCATCGAGTGCTTCTAGCTTGAGCGAAACGATACTCGGATTTCTTTTAAAGTTATTTTCTAAAAAATTGACAACCTTCTGCGACTCTACGGAAGCAAGCAGCGTACTACTTAAGAGAAGGGTGCTCGTGAATAATTTCAGCGTCGATGACATCGTAATCCTTTTGTTGTTCTTGAAATTTCTCATGTGAAGAGGATTTTACTTTGTAACGGTTAATAATCATAGAGGTGATAACGTTAAACTGCATCAAAATCCCCATGATATCCGTCAAAAAGCCGGGTAGAATAAGTAAAATAGCACCTAAAAGCGTAAAGATGTTAAGGCGTTGGAACTCGTTTAGATCTATATGGTGGTATGAGACTGCATTCAAGTTTTCCCGCAGCGACTCTTTGAAATTCGCAAGTATATAGATACCTATGAACGCACTGATCAAAATCTCAAAGAATGTAGCAAGCCCACCTATCGATGATGAGATACTCACCGAGACGAGTACCTCCAAGAATAGGTAGAGTAGAAAGTAGATCATCGTTTGATGAGCTCCATAATTTTGATAAAGACATCGTCTCTCTCCACGGAGATCTTCTCGTTTTTGGCGCGGTCAAGTATCTCGACTTTGCCGTTTTCAAGCTCTTTGCCTATGATGATCGTGAATGGAAACCCTATCAGCTCGGCATCATTCATCTTAAAGCCAAAGCGCTCTTTTCGATCGTCGATCATGACGGATACATGATTTTTTTGCAGTTCTGCATAGAGCTCTTCGGCTAGTGCCACTTGAGCTTCATCTTTTATGTTTGAGAACATGACGTTTACCATGTACGGAGCCGACTCTTTTGTCCATATACACCCTCGCTCATCGTGGTGTTGCTCGATGATCGCGGCAACCAAACGGCTGACACCCATACCGTACGTACCCATTATAAAAGGGGTGGTCTTACCGTTTTCGTCAAGATATTCGGCTTTAAGAGCTTCGGAATATTTCGTTCCGAGTTTAAAGATATGGCCGACCTCTATACCCTTGGTAAATGAAAGTGTACCGTCGCAATATGGACATACGTCACCCTCATTGACTTCCGCAAGATCTGCAAAATAGGCCACTTCGCTGATGACCGAGAGATTGACTCCGGTGTAGTGGTAATCCGATTCATTTGCACCGCAGATCATATCCATG
The DNA here is from genome assembly GCA_014764025.1 of Campylobacterota bacterium. Lineage (GTDB taxonomy): Bacteria > Campylobacterota > Campylobacteria > Campylobacterales > Sulfurimonadaceae > JACXUD01. Next base: position 7,731 of record JACXUD010000026.1, read on the forward strand.
GCATTTTTTAGATCGATATCGATGACATGCTTCGCTTTGGTTTGATCGAGCGGTCCCATAAAGCCCGGTACAAGTCCCGCTTCGACAAGCTCCTCTTCACTCACGTCGGCAATATCAAGGGCGTCCGTCGCATTGATCGCTTTTACCTTTTGAAGCGTATCGCACCCGCGGATGAAGAAAAGGACGATCTCTGAGCCCTCCTCATAGATGACACGCTTCGCGACACTTTTGATCGTGTAGTAGCTATCGACCTTAAAAAATTCGCTCAACTCTTCGATGCTCTTGATGTTTGGCGTGAAGAACTTATTGAACTCCGCTTTAGGGGCTTTTGGAATAGAGGCACGCTCCGAACGTTTTGCCGCCTCTACGTTCGCACCGTATTCGCACTTGCTGCAGACCGCAATCGTATCTTCGCCGCTATCTGCCAATACCATCAACTCTTTTGATCCGGTACCGCCGATGGCGCCGCTGTCTGCTTCAACGATTCTAAAGTCAAGCCCTAGGCGAGTGAGAACACGCTTATAGGCTGCCTCCATCGCATCAAATTCACGATCGAGATCTTCGTACGATGCATGAAAACTGTAACCGTCTTTCATAATGAACTCGCGTCCGCGCATCAAACCGAATCTCGGTCTTGCCTCATCGCGGAATTTTGTTTTGATCTGATAGAGGTTGAGAGGCAGGTTCTTGTAGCTCGTTATACGATTTCGAACAAGATCGACCATCATCTCTTCATGTGTCGGACCAAGCACGAAGAGGTTCTCTTTTCGATCTTTAAATCGTAACAACTCTTTACCGAACTTCTCGATTCTGCCGCTCTCGGCCCATAACTCCGCAGGTGTTACGAAGCTAAGCTCGACCTCTTGCGCCCCTACTCTTGCCATCTCTTCGTTGATGATATTCTCTATCTTTTTGATGACGATCTTGGCAAGCGGCATATAGCTGTAGAGCCCGCTTGCTACTTGTGAAATAAAACCCGCTCTTGATAGATATACATGACTTGCAAGAGTCGCATCGGAAGGCGCCTCTTTAACTGTTGGAATAAACGCTCTAGACCTTCTCACTCTTATCCTTTTAACATATGTTCACATTTATATTTGTTTGGCAGTTCGCCCTTCTCATTACCCACCAAAAACTGCAGCGTTTCAATAATCATATCGGCTTTGGACTCCTCCGATACACTGCGTATCCTTTTGGTAAAATCATGCAGATAGCGCTTTAATACCTGCTCACTCATCTTTTGCAGCTGCTCTTCGTACTCTTTTGGTATATAGCCGTTCTCTACAACCCGTTGCGTCTCCTCTTTTGCGGCGATAGCCGCCTTTGTGTAGAGCTCCTTAATAAGCGGCTCTACATCAAGCGTCTTGAGCCACTCAAAAAAGTCCATCGTCGCACGGCCTATGATCGCGTATGACTCTTTTGCATCCTCTTCACGCATCGACAGATTCTCATTGACGATCGATTTCAGATCATCGATGACATAGAGATGAATTCTATCCCCTTTAGAGTAGTGAATATCTCTTGGAAGCGCCAAATCGAACCAGTAGCGGTTAAAGTCACATGTTTCAATGATCTCGTCCGTAATGATCGGTTTGTGGGATGCCGTAGCGCTAAAGAGAATCTCAAACTCGTTCACGGCATGTGAAAGTTCGCTAAAGTCTAGAACTTTCGCATTGCAAAGCTGTGCAAGGGCTTCGGCTTTAGCGCGTGTTCTATTCATGATATAGACTTCGACTCCGCTTGAGGCTAGATGTTTTGCACTGATCTCCGACATCTCCCCGACACCGATGATAAGGGCTCGTTTACCTTTAAGATCGTCAAAGAGCGATTTGATCTGCGAAACAGCCACACTGGCTATGGAGACAGGTTTTGTGGAGATATCCGTACTGTTTCTTACTTTGGCGGCACACTTAAAGGCATGATGCATCGCGCGTGAAAGCTTTTGCCCGCAAAAACCGTTGTCAAACGAGAATCTAAATGCGTCTTTGAGCTGGCCTGCGATCTGGGTCTCTCCTATCACCATTGAATCAAGCGAACTTGCCACTCTAAAGAGGTGGTGGATCGCACCGTGATCCTCAAAGATATCGGCTCGCCCTTCTAGCTCCTCTAGGCTAATATTGGAGCGCTTGTTGAGCATCTCGAAGATATGCTTCGTAGCCCCCGAGAGATCTTTACAACTGCAAAAGACCTCCATGCGGTTACATGTGGAGATGAGGATGGATTCGTTTATGTAGTAGCTGGAGTTGAGCTTGGTTAAACAGCCGCGCATACTCTCATTATCCGGATAGGAGAGCTTTTCCCGAATTTCAAGCGTTGAATTTTTGTGGGTGAAACTAATCGTAAGGTAATGCATCAATAACTTCTTTGTATCATCGCGTCCAAGATGGCAACGAGCTCAGGATACTCTTTGACCGCCTCTTTTGCTTCGTTTGAGAGTCTAAGAGCCAACTCAAATGATCTCTCTATCGATTTATGCTCTATCAATTGAGCCTTTATCCAGAGTGCCTCTTGCGAAGTTATCTTCTTGGCATGTGAAAGCAGCAGTCTCTCTTGCGCCGCAGCGTCGAGGCTATGATAGAGATAGATGTACGGAAGGGTGCATTTTCCCTCTACGTAGTCGTTCATAGCAGGCTTTCCGAGCGTGGTTTCATCTGAGGTGATATCCAAGATATCATCGATAATCTGAAAAGATAATCCGAGATTTTTGCCAAAGAGCGCATGGCTTGCAACATCTTTTTGTGCAAGCATAGCACTTGCAGCAGCAGCTGCTTCTATGAGAGTAGCGGTTTTGAGATAGAGCATATCAAGATAGTTTGTTTCGTCGCTATTGAAGGTCTGTGCCATCTTCACATCCATCATCTCTCCCTTTGAGAGAGCGGTAACGGAGTTTGAGACCACTTTGGCGATCTCTTTGTCGAACTCCACGAGTTCGCTAAAGGCTTTTGAGTAGAGTATATCGCCTAACATGACGGCGATCTTGCTCCCCTCGGTTGCGTTGACCGAAGGTGTGCCTCGGCGAAGCATCGCTTCATCGATCACGTCGTCATGCAGCAGGCTTGCGGCATGAATCAGCTCTACAACTGCGGCCAATAGAGGCGCTTTTGGATGTAGAGGTGCAATTTTCAAAATCAATTTCGCTCGCAGTCTTTTGCCGCCGCTAAGTTTAGCAAACAGATCCTCGACCTCTTTATAGCCGATCTCTTTAATAATCCTAGCAATCTCTTCTTCTACTCTATGCATTCAAACTCTTCGTATTACTTTAAAAAATCCAGCGACACCTGCATCTCCTCATCACTGAGCAGAAGATCAAACTTGGCGCTGTTCGTCGTATAGTCAAACTCTTTAAACTTCAAAATAAAATATGGGACTCTATAGTCTCTGGCGCCTTTTGGCATCAAATCAATCCGCACGGACTGATTCTCGTGGCGAAGATAGAGTATATTTTGAGAGACAATCTGATCGTACGATTTGAGTACTACCAGACCCTTATTTACATAAAGCGTCCATCTGAATTTAAAAAGTTTTGAATTTTTGGCATATTTTACAAGAATTTTTGTTTGTTCATCCTTTTTCAAGACTATTTCTCTTGAAAAACGAAACTCATCGGCATAGATGCAGTGAGATGTTACTATGAACAGTGTTAAAAGTTGTAAAATAGCCCTGATCACACCTATTCGCTTTGCGTTACGATGTTCCCCATCAACTCTATATAGATGCTGCGAACGGTGTCCTCAAACTCAGGCGACGCCGTTAAAACGGTGTTTCTGATTCGCTTCTCCATCTCACCGTCGCTCATACTCTCACACAGCATCATCTCCATTGCAGCGACACGCTCAATAAAGTTTGAGAGCTGATGTCTCACCACGTCATTATTCGCATTAAATACGATATCCATAAATTTGCTCTTCGGCGAGCCCGTAAATACATCATCCTCGTCATCAAAAAGTCCGAACATAACCATCCTTTAAAAAAATTTTTGGATTATAGCAACCCGTTTCTTAGCCCCTCTTGGGTTAAATGAGACTAGTGAATAATTTCAGTTCCGATTCCTTCGGACGTAAAGAGCTCTAAGAGCATCGAGTGTTCAAGTCTGCCGTCGATAATGTGCGCTTTTTCGACTCCGCCCTCGATCGCTTCAAGACAAGCATCCACTTTCGGTACCATCCCGCCGTGGATCGTACCGTCTGCTTTGAGTGCCTCTACATCGGCTTTGGTCAGCGTCGAGAGAAGGTTTTTATTCTTATCCAATACACCCGCCGTATCCGTCAAGAAGATGATCTTATTCGCACCGATCGCTTTAGCCACATAGGATGCACACAGATCTGCATTGATGTTATAGCCCGGATGTCCAAGCTCTTCACTTGCGGCTACGGGAGCGATTACCGGAATAAACTTCTCATGGATAAGGTTCGAGATCACCTCGGCCTTGACGTTGGTAATATTTCCCGTAAGCCCCCAGCGAGAGAAGTCTTTTGGTTTTGCCGTAATAAAGTGGGCATCTTTGCCGCTGATCCCTATCGCTTTGGCTCCGTGAGAGTTCAAGAGCGAAACGATCTCTTTGTTGATCTCGCCGCTAAGGATCATCTCTGCAATTCGCATAACCTCTTTTGACGTAACACGCTGACCCTCGATGAATTTCGACTCGATCTTGAGTGCATCGAGCATCTCGGTGATCTTCGGCCCTCCGCCGTGGACGATAACAGGTTTGATACCTACAAGATACATCAAGAGTATATCCTCTGCGAACTTCTCTTTTAATAGCGGAGACTCTTGCGCGGAGCCGCCGTATTTAATAACTACGATCTCTTTGTTGAATTTTTTAATAAACGGTATTGCGTCTAAAAGGGTCTTGACTGTCTCGATCTTTTTTTGCAAAGCTCTATCCTCTATAATCATCTATAATCTTAAAAATATTTTCGTTCACATCGACCTCTAAATCCAGAAGCGACACCTCGATCCCAAACGGTTCTATCTTGACATAGTCCTTATACGTCACCAGCAGTGAAGCGGCTCCGTCACTCTTCAAGATGCTTTGCAGCTCATCTTTATCAAAAGCGTGATGGTCTTCAAAGTAGTGTTTCGCCACGACGTCGGGCAAAAAACTATCAAGACGCTGCGGTCTTGCTATGGCTGTTACGAGCGACATTTTATCACTTTTGTTTTTAAGTTGTACAACTCTTTTAAAATCTTCTCCCTCACGAACCCTTATCGCCTCTTTTGTGGACCATAGACGCTCTCTGAAGGGGCCGCTCGGCAGACAAGAGCTATTCTCACTCTTCGCCTCTATGAGCAGATCGAGCTTCTTGATCGAGTGTTTGGAGTAGGCGTCGTCCAAGAAGATAATCTTTACACCCATCTCTTTTGCTTTTTGAACGGCTCTTTTTCTATCTTCGCTCACGATCACTATCGCCTTATCGACCTTGTGCGCGTATATCATCGCTTCATCACCGCTTTGGGTCACATCACACAAGATATCAACCCCGTCTTTAACGACAAGCAGACCTTGTGAAGCCCTGCCATACCCGCGCAAAATGACCGCGACATCATCATATCTATTCGCAAGAGCGCAAACAAGGGGCGTCTTGCCGCTCCCGCCTACCGTCAGGTTGCCGATACCGATGATTTTTACGCCCATATCTTCGGCATGTGAGAATCGAAATCTCATATACATGACAAAGCAGTAGAGCCAACTCAAAGGCAGCAACAAGAGTGAGATGATTTTTTGAGAGAGCGTCGGGTTGTAGAAGTACTCTTCAACCCAAAAGACTAAATGCTTTTTCAAACGCGTGTTTTAGCTATCTTTTTGATCGTATCGATCACATACTTCACCTCTTTATCGCTCATGCTCGGATAGATCGGAAGTGAGAGTACCTGCTGATAAGCACGAAGTGCCACCGGAAAGTCATTGACGCGCAATGAATATTTCGATTTATAATAGCTGAGCAGATGAAGCGGAATGTAGTGAAGCCCCGTCAAGATGCCGTTGTTTTTAAGTTCAAGCGCAAACGAATCGCGATTTTTATCGATCTTGATAATATAGAGCGAATAGGCATGCTCAGGCGCCTCTCTATTTGGAATAGTGACGTGATCGACACCCTCAAGAGCATCGCTGTACATCTGCGCTATCGCTTTATGACGCTCGATATTCTCCTCTTGACTTTGAAGCTGTGCGCGGATATAAGCGGCGTCAAGCTGGCTCATCGTGTAGTCGTTTCCGATATCGACGACGTCATAGATATAGGCAAGCGCATTTTCATCCCTCACCGTAGCGTGTTTATAGAGCAAGCGAGCACGCTGCATGATCTCTTCATCATCCGTCACGAGCATACCGCCGTTGCAGATATTTGGCTTGAGATGCGGCGAGAAGTTGAAGCAGACGATATCCGCACCCGTCGCACCGATCTTCTCACCTTTGTAGGTCGCACCGAGCGCCTCGCTTGCATCCTCTACCACTTTAACGTCATAACGGCTTGCCATATCATAGAGTCGATCCAGATCGACGCAAAGCCCGCCGATATGCGAGACGATGACGGCTTTAAGCTTTTTAGACTGATTATCGTTTAGATACTTCTCAAGCAGATCAAGGTTGATGTTGTAGCTGCTTGGATCGATGTCGATAAAGACCGGTTCGGCATCGAAGTGACGTACCACTTCAGGCAGACTCGGGTGTGCATTGACCGAACAGAGCACCTTATCGCCGCGCTTAAGATCAAGTGCAAGCATCGCGAGATGAAGTGCCGCGGCACCGTGAGAGGTCGCCAACGCATATTTGCAGCCGATATACTCCGCAAACTCGCTCTCTAACTCTTCGACTTGATCGATCTCTTCGCCGTCAAGCACATCGCTCACGTTTGAGTGCTCTTCGCGATCACTCACATATTTAAAAAAAGGTATCTCCATCTTCCGCTCCTTTATAGTGTAATATCTCTTGGATAGTTGAAATCGTGATTGATCGTACGCGAAGTGAGCTTTGCAATCACGGGCATCTTTCGTTTGAACTGATTTTTATAGATTCGACTCACGATCATATCGATAAGCCTCTTCTCTACACCGCGCTCAATGATCTGCTCAACACTCAGTCTCTCTTCGACATAGAGCCTGAGGGCTTCGTCCAGCTGAGCGTAGGTGTAACCAAGGTCAGCCTCATCGCTCTGCCCCTCCCACAGATCTGCAGAGGGCGCTTTATTGATGATTCTCTCCGTCACGCCCAGCGAGCGTGCCAGTTCGAAGACCTCACTCTTGTAGAGATCGCCTATCGGATTGAGCGCGCTTGCAAGATCGCCGTAAAGCGTTCCATAGCCCAGCATCAGCTCGCTTTTGTTGCTTGTGCCCAATACGAGCGCACCCTCTCTTGCCGATATGTCAAAGAGCGTGGCCATGCGCATTCGAGCCGAAAAGTTTCCTTTTCGCAGGTTATTCATATCGGGGTGCATCGCTTCATAAGCTTTTATCATCGGTTCTACGGAGATACTCTCATAACGCAGGCCGAATTTTTCGCATAGCTCTAATGCATCGTCAAAAGAGCTTTGTGAGGAGTAGTGAGAGGGCATCATCACACAGAGCAGATCATCACCGAACCTTTTGTGAGCCAGCACGGCAACGACGGCGGAGTCTATCCCGCCGCTTAAGCCCACCACGACTCTCTTCAGTCCTGTTTTTTTTACTTCATTCTCCAGAAAACGTTGCAAATAATCGGCTATCTGCTCATACTTTTTCATCCAAAACCTTTAAAAATCTTTAACAAAAACGATTATAACTAATCTTGGTAACAAAGAGGCAGTTAATTTTATAACTATTTTTTCTTTCTTGTTTTTGAGACTCTTTCACGATTGACTTTAGGGCACCTCTAAAAACTCTACGCGGCTTTAGCTTTAGGAGATTTTTGCTTAAGTCAAGGCGACGCGAAGAGCCATAGCTAAAGCTACGGCGA
>JACXUD010000027.1 GCA_014764025.1 Campylobacterota bacterium
GAGAGTTGATACGATGAAGATGACGACAAAGAAACTGGCATTTCTACTCCTTTTTTTACCTCTGACCCTTCTCTACAGCATCTTTTTTCACTACTATGTTGCAGAGCGTGAGAATACCGCTTCGGTCATTCTAGGTTCGCTCCAAGATGTCCTGACCGAACTCAGCTTTACCCTCTCAAAAAATCTAGACAAAGAGGAGAACCTCTCTGCAATACGCCCGTATCTGGATCGGGTAGTCGCGCAAAACGATTTTATCAGTGCGATCTTAGTCGTTGACAACCAAAACATCTTACTCAAAACCGATCCGCATATACAGAAGATACCTGTAAAAGAGGGCTTCATATTCACGCAAGAGCGAAGCAAGTATGAACAGCTTTTGCATAAAGTGGGGCTTGAGGGAGAGATTCGATTTTACGAAGGGGATAAGCTCAAACGTTTTGGACTCATTTTCCTTTTTGACAAGGAGTCTTTGGGGGTGTATATTGAAAGCGGAAAGGATAAGTATATACTTCTTTTTGGGGTTATGCCGCTGCTTGTGCTGATCCTTATCGCACTTCTATTAAAGTACTATATGCTCTCGCCGCTTGAGCGGCTGCGTCAGTATGCCTACTACCAAAGCGTAGTTCCCGACGTGATGAAACTGCGTGAGTTAGAGGCGATTCGCGCCTCTATGGTACAGAGTTTCGTGCGTTTGGAAAATGAACAAAAAGAGCTGCATAAGATGGCAAGGACCGATCTATTGACCGGACTATCCAACCGCAACGCTCTGCATGAGTATCTTAAGCGTCTCTTTGCGGAGCATGAACGTTTGGGCAATGAGTTTGCACTCCTCTTTTTGGATTTAGATCACTTTAAAGTGGTGAATGATTCGCTTGGGCACGATGTGGGCGACAAGCTTTTGCGAAGTGTCGCCGGCGAGATAGCGGAGGTGCTGCGCATACAGGATTTCGTAGCCAGAGTAGGGGGCGATGAGTTCATAATTATATTGCGGCACTACCATTCGGTGAATGAGCTTGTGCATGTTATAGATCGAATTCAAAATAGAATAAAAAAGGGTTGGATCATAGAGACGCAGCCCATCACCATCACCAGCAGTATAGGGGTCGCTTTTTATCCTAAAGACGGTTCGGATGAAGTCTCACTTATGAAACATGCCGATATCGCTATGTATGAGGCAAAGAAAAAGGGGCGCAACCAGTTCTACTTCTTCACCGAAGCGCTGAATCAAGAGGTGATGCATCATATTGAACTGATGCGCTCCATGAAGGGTGCCTTAGCAAACGGCGAATATCAGCTCTATTATCAGCCAAAGGTCAATCTCACGACCGGTGCGATCTGCGGCGTTGAAGCCTTGGTACGCTGGATCCATCCGGATAAGGGGCTTATACCGCCAAACGAATTCATTCCGCTTGCCGAAGAGAGCGGATTTATCGTAGAGCTGGGAGAGTGGATCCTGCGCACTGCCGCAATGCAAAAGCACGAGTGGAGCAGACGAGGAATAGATATCGCTATGTCGATCAATATCGCAACAAAACAGCTTCAAGACATGAACTTTCTAGCAAAGCTTGACCGCATCTTAAAATCGACGGGCGCAAATCCAAAACGGATCGACTTTGAGATCACCGAATATGTCTTTATGGATGAGAGCAGCGATAACATTGCACTCTTTAACACCATCCGTAAAAAGGGAATCACCGTCTCGCTCGATGACTTCGGTACGGGTTACTCATCGCTCTCATACCTTAAAAAGTTCCCGATCGACCACCTCAAGATCGATAAGAGTTTTGTGGATGACTACAATACCGAGCGCGGCGCCATATTTTTAGAGACCATCGTGAAGATGGGGCAGACGCTTCACATGAACATAGTGGCAGAGGGTGTTGAGACAAAAGAGCAGATGGAAGCCCTTCAAAAGATGGGTTGTACCTACTATCAAGGGTATCTCTGCTCCAAACCGCTTCCTGCCAATGAGTTTGAGACGCTCTATTTTTTAAGCGAGCATGAATGAGTTTTACGCCCAAAACACCCTATTTGACGGTTGACGGTATCATCGAGCTCTATGATGAGAGCAACACTTTTCAAGGCATCGTCTTGATAGAGAGAAAATATCCTCCCCTCGGGCTGGCACTCCCCGGTGGTTTTGTGGATGTGGGAGAGCGTGTCGAGGATGCGCTGCGCCGTGAGATGCTCGAGGAGACGTCGCTGGAGGTAAGCGAGCTAAGACTATTAGGTGTCTATTCAGACCCATCGCGAGACAAGCGTTTTCATACCGTCTCTTGCGTCTATATCTGCAAGGCCCACGGCACTCCAAAAGGGTGTGACGACGCAAAAAAGGCAACACTCTATCCGCTCGCCGAGATACCTTTAGAGCAGCTTGTCTTTGACCATAGAACGATTGTCGAGGATTACCTGCGATTTCGAGGCGGCATGTGAATATCATTCACAAAACCCTGTTTTTAGGGATACTTCTCTCGCCGCTTTGTGCGGACTTACTCCCTTATGATATCTTTCCCACAAATTACAGCGATAAAGTGATTCAAAAGATAGAGATTATGGACGCTAAAGAGCTCATATTTGAAAACATAGAGGGGTATGCGTTGCACGAGATATCCGCCGCAACGATTTCTGATTCAAAGCTCTATCTCTTAAGCGACAGGGCAGAGCTTTTTATATTCTCTTTGGTGCTCAAAGATGGGGCGATAGAGGCGTTTGTTCCATTGGAGGCTTTCGAGCTGCGCGACCACAAGGGGCGCCGTCTCTCTAAAGATAAACGCGACTCGGAGGGGATGTTCATTAAAAACGACCGTATCTACGTCTCTTTTGAAAAAGAGCCGCGGGTCGATGTCTTTAGTATGAAAGGCAGAGAGCTCACAGAGTATAAACTGCCCAAAAAACTGCGCAAAGAGAAGAGCTACGAGAGCGAGAATAAAGGGCTGGAATCTTTGGCTTACAGCGAAAAGTACGGTGTTCTTACGGCTCCCGAAGAGGCGCTGGAAAATAGTAAAAAGCGGTATCACACCATCTATTCACAAGAGCAGAATTACCGATTTTTGGCGAGTGCCTCTCTTAGCAGCATGGAGTTCATGGATGAGGATTCGCTTATGGTGCTAGAGCGCGAGTATAACGGCTCTAACATGGTCGTAATCTTAAAAAGAGTCGATCTGGCGGCATGTGAACACAGTATCTGCAATACAGAGGTTTTGGCGAGTTTCGAGAGCAAATACGGCTGGAGAGTCGATAACTTTGAAGCGCTTGCAAAGGTGGGGGAGCGTGAATATATCATCTTTAGTGATGACAACCACTCGCCGAATCAAAAGAATCTGATGGTTTACTTTAGGGTATTGCCTTAAATTCACATGCCGAGATCTCGGCATGTGAAAAGAGCGCTACTCTACCTTGCCCACTTCGTAGAATCTTCGCAAAAATCTATCAAGCGGAGCGATGAGTCGGTAGATGGCAGGCACCACAAAGAGCGTGAGTATCATAGAGCTGATAAGCCCGCCGATGATCGAGAGCGCCATAGGCACCTTTATCTCGGCCCCTTCGCCGTTTCCAAAGGCGAGCGGCACCATCGCAAAGAGCATCGCAAACGTGGTCATCAGAATCGGGCGCAGACGCTTCTCGCCCGCCTCTATAAGCGCATCATCGGGACTTTTGCCCTCTTTGATGGCGGCGTTGGCGAAATCCACAAGTAGTACCGCATTCTTGCCGACCATCCCCATAAGAAGCATAAAGCCGATCATGACAAAGAGGCTGAACTGCTGGCCGCTCAGGAAAAGGGCAAGCATCACCCCGATGATGGAGAGCGGCAGGGCGACCATGATGATGATAGGCTGGATAAGCGACTCATACAAGATGGCCAAGATGATGAACATCAAGATGACCGAGAGGTTGATGGCGGTGGCGAATGCTTTGCCCGTCTTTACCATCTCCTCGGCAAACCCCGTAAAGCGGTAGCTCACCCCTTGAGGAAGCAGCTCATCAATACCCGCTTTTGTGTAGGCAACCGCACCGCCTAGATCAAGCCCGAACAAGTCGGCATAGAGGCTCACCTGGCGCTCGCGGTCAAAGTGGTTGATAGAGGCAAGCGCAGTGGAGTTCGAGAAACGCACAAGCCCATCAAGATAGACAAGGCTTCCGTCCTTGGCGCGAAGCTGGAGTTTTTTGAGATCCTCTAGCTCAACTCGGTTCTCATCGCCAAGACGCAGGGTGATGTTGTACTGCTTGCCCTTCTCTTCAAAGTAGGATATCTCCAGATCGCTTGAGAATGCCGTGAATATCGCTTGGGCTATCTCGCTGGCAGATATCCCAAGGCGGTTGGCATTGGCACGCAAGATGGTGATATCTATCTGCGGTTTGGCATCGTCGAGATTGGTGTCGATATCGACAAAACCCTCTTTTTTTGCCAAGTACGCCTTGAGATTATTCGTTGCGATTTCTAGCTGCTCGAAAGAGTCGGATTTGAGCACGATCTGATAGGGAACCGAGACGCCCGCACCCTTGATATTGGGGATATCGGCCGCGGTGATAAAGAGCTCTTTTTGGTAGGGCTTAAGCGCAATGCGGGTGTTTTGGATCACATACTCTTGGGTGAGAGAACGCTCGTGTTTTGGTTTGAGCTTGACATAGATGAGCGCCTTATGCTTCTCTTGGGCGGTGTTGTAGCCGATGCTCAGCGTGGTAAAGAGGACATTCTCATCTTTTTGAATGAGCGCTTCTATCTCTTTTGATCTCTCTATCATCGCCTCTAGCGAGATGCCGGCAGGAGCTTTGATCTTCACCTCGAACTCCGCTTTGTCCTCTTTTGGGATGAAGTTCATACCGATTTTTGGAAAGAGGCTGAGCGAGCCGACAAAGATCGCCACGACCAAGAGAAGCGTAATTATCTTGAAACGAAGCACCAAACGTAGAATCTTCTCGTAACCCTTCTCGATAGCTTTGAAGATCGGCTCGCTCATCGTATAGAAGCGGCTCTCGCCTTTGTGCAGTACGCGCGCACTGAAGCTTGGAATGAAGCTGAGCGCGATGGTGTAGGAGATGATGATGGCAAAGCCTACCGTCATGGCAAAGCTCTCGAAGAACTTGCCCACGATCCCGCTCATGAACGAAACGGGGATGAATACGGCAAGCAGCATCGCCGAGATGGCAAGAACCGCAAAGGCCATCTCTTTGGTGCCGTAAAAGGCCGCTTCAAGTTTGCCCATGCCGGCCTCCATCTTCTTATAAATATTTTCGATAACGACGATCGCATCGTCGATGATGATACCGATGGCAAGGGTGAGCCCGATAAGCGTCATACGGTTGAGCTCGAACCCCATATAGTCCATCAGTGCGAATGTTCCGAATATGCTTGCCGGGATGGAGAGAGCCGAGACTAGGGTGATGGTGACGTTGCGCAAGAATACAAAGACGATGATAGCGGCTAGAAAGGCTCCGTAGATAAGGTCGAACTTCACCTCTTCGAGCGAGTGTATGATGTAGGGTGCGGTGTCGTTAAGGGTCGTGACGCTGAAGCGCTCGCCCGCCATCTTCTCTAGTTCGGGGAGAACCTGTTTGACCTTCTCGATGATCTCGATGGTGTTGGTGCCAGAGATCTTCTGTATCTCAAGCATAACGCCCGGTTTGCCCGAGAGGGCGGCGTAGCTCTTGGCATCGCTAAGGGTGTCCTCTACGCGTGCGACGTCGCTGAGCTTTATATCGTCTTTTATCTTGATGCTTAGCAGCTCCTCTATGGTGAGGGCATCGGCTTTGGTTTTTAACACGAACTCATTGGTTTTTGAAACGAGCTTCCCGCCGCCTATCTTGACGTTCTCACGCGCGACAATGGCGTTGAACTCGCTGATGGTGATGTTGTATTTGCTCAGCAGCATCGGGTCGGGGAATATCTTGATCTCGCGCTCTTGGTAGCCGATGATGTTGATCGCACCCACGCCGTTGATCTTTTGGAGTTTGGGTTTTGCCTTCTCGTCCGCAAAGAGCATCAGCTCTTCGATGCTTCCTTTGTTAGTGCTTAAAAAGATATTGATGATAGAAGCACCGCCGATATCGAGCTTGCTCACCAAAGGGGTTTTGGCGTCTTTAGGCAGATTGATGGCCGATACCTTGTCGCGCACGTCGTTGGTTGCCTCGTCGATGTTGCGCTCTAAAAAGAAGGTGATGGTGACGACGCTCACACCGTCGCTGCTGCTAGAGACGATGGCGTCGATGCCGCCGATGCTCGATACCGCCTCTTCGATCTTGTCGGTTATCTGCGACTCAATGGTTGAGGATTCGGCACCCGGATAGATGGTCTTGACGGTTACGATAGGAAAATCGACGTTTGGAAAGAGGGCCGATGGCATCGCCTTGAAGCTCATGTATCCGAAGATGACGAGGGTGATGAGGTACATCAGCGTGGTGATGGGGCGATTGATCGCTAGTTTGTACATGGCGTACTCCTTGTGTGGAATGGGTTGGATGTAGTTTTCAAAAGAGCCTTCCTATTTTTTTAAAGCCGATTGCATAGAGCACGATGCCCACGCCCAAGACGCCGCCGAAGTAGGGCAGCAGATCGATAAACGCGGTGCCGCGGTAGAAGATGCTCTCGCTGGCTTCGATGTAGTAGCGAAGCGGCGAGATGAGCGAGAGATACTGCAAAAGCGGATGCATTGCATAGATGGGTGTCCATGCGCCGCTTAGAAAGATCATCGGCATCATGATGACGACGGAGTATTGGGCGATCTGCATCACGCTTTTAGAGACCGCAGCCACAAAAAGGCCGATGCCGGCCGTGGTGAAGACATACAAAAAGGTGAGTACGAAAAAGGCACCCAGTGATCCGTTGAGCGGGATATCGAACCCTCTAAAGAGTACGAATCCCACAGAGAGGACCACGCCCAGCATAATGACGACCACCTGCGAGAGGGTCTTTGCCAGGATGATCGTCTTAGGATCGACGGGCATAAGCAGCATGATCTCCCATGTGCCGTTCTCTTTCTCTTTGACAAAGACGATGGCGCTGAGCACGACGCTTAGAAGCGTGATGACCGAGAGGAGCTCGCTAAGCGCCATAAAGGTGTGGGTGTCGGCATTCTCGTTGAAGAGCTTATGAATCTTGAGTTCGAGAGGCATGTGAATCTCGTTCATGCCAAAGAGGATATTTTGCAGATAGGCCAGCGCCATATAGCTCTGCGCCGCCGAGGTGGTATCTATAAGGGTGTTGATCTGTGCGCCTTGATGGGTGTAGTAATCCTTCTCGAAACTCTCATCGAAGATAAGCCCCACCATGATCTCTTTGTCGAATATCTTTTGGCTCAGTTCGCGCTGTGAGGCAAAATAGATAGGGGGCGCAAACTCGGGGGCGTGGAGGTTTGAAATGATCTTTTGGCTCACTCCCCCTGCGCTCTTATCCACGATGCCCACCGCGACATTGCGCGCCTCTATGTCCATGCCCGCACCTGCAATATAGACCTCTGCGGTGAAGAAGTAGATGACGATAAAGACCTGCGCGTAGCTGCGAAAGAAGCCCAAAAGCTCTTTGGCGAAGATGGCAAAGAAGAGTCTCATGAGCGCAGCTCCTTTTTAAGAAGCCCCATCCCCAGCACGAAGAGCAGGCCCGCATAGAGGATCAAAACACCCAGATAAGGAAGAGTCTTGCCGTGCTCTACGCCGCTGCCGATCAAAAAAACATCGTAGATGATGTGGTTGTAGTACATCACGGGGTAGAGGTGCGCGATGATGTAGGCTTCGCCGCTCATGGAGCTGATGGGAACGAGCATCCCCGAGTAGAGCGAAGCGGGCAGGATCGTCATCATGAGCGTGAGTATGACCGCCACGATCTGTGTGGAGACCAAGATAGAGATGATAAGCCCAAACCCCAGCGAGATAAGGATATAGAGTTCGCTCGTGAGCCAATAGAGGATAAAACTGCCCCGAAACGGAAGATCGAAAAGAATGATCACAAGTGCGAACAAAAAGAGAATGTTGAGCGAATGGAGCGTAAAGACGGCCGAGAGCTTGGCGATCAAAAACTCCGCTTTGCTCACGTTTGAGGTGTAGAAGTTAAAGATGGTGCCTCGCTCCTTCTCTTTGGCGATAAGCAGAGCCGTGAGCATCGCAGGGGCAACGAAGAGCACCAGCCCCAAAAGGGCGGGAACGATCATCTCCTCATCGCGCAGGGCTTGGTTGAACATGTTGCGCTGATTGATGGTGATGAGGTGCTCAGGCCTCACATGCTCGCTCATAAGGGTGGTAAGCGTGCCTTGGATGTAGTTCTCTATCGTGGTGGCGCGCGAAGGAAAGGCGCTGTCTATAAAGACCCCAAGCTCGCTCTTTGCGCCTTTGATGATGTTTTTCTCCAAGGATGAGGGGATGATGAGAATAGCATCCACGGTTGCCTGTTTGATGCGGCGGAGTGCTTCTTGTTCGGACTCATGCGAGATCTGCGTATGAAAGTAGGTAGAGTGCTCGAATTTGGTGATGATCTCTCTTGAAGTGGGGGTGTTGTCGTAATCGAGTATCACCAGCCTCACGCCGCTTACTTGCATCTTGATGCCGTAGCCAAAGAGGATGACGATGATAAAGGGCATCAAGTAGGGCATCATGATGAGTTTTGAACGCACAAGTTCGATCATCTCTTTAAAAAAATAAGCCTTTATGACCCTGAGTCTCATTTGTAGAACTCCAAAAAGATCTCTTCAAAACTCTTGGCATGTGAAAATCGCTCGTAAAGATGCGCAACGCTCTCATCCGCCACCTTCTTGCCCTCTTTTAAGAGCACGACCCGGTCGCAATACTCCGCTTCGCTCATATAGTGCGTCGTGATCAAAATTGCTATCTCCTGCGTGTTTTTAAGCTCCTGCAAAAGACGCCAAAACTCCTCTCGCGCCTCCGGGTCCACGCCGCTTGTGGGCTCGTCCAAAAAGAGGATGAGCGGCTTGTGCAAAATGGCCGTGGCAAGCGAGAAGCGCTGGTTGATGCCAAGGGGCAGGTCGGTCGGCATCTCGCCCAGATAGTCGCTAAAACCGAGCTTGAGCGCATACTCATCGATGCGTCTATGCGCCTCGTCTTGCTCAATACCGTGCATCGAGGCAAAAAAGAGCATGTTCTCTAGAAGGCTCATATCCTTGTAGAGCGCGAAGTGCTGGCTCACATACCCTATTTTACTCTTGAGCTCTATGCGGTCATTCGCGTTTTGAATGCGTTTGCCTAGCAGATAGAGCTCGCCCTCATCAATTGAAAGAAGTCCTAAAAGCATCTTGATAAGCGTCGTCTTGCCTGCACCGTTGGCACCGAGCAGCCCGAGGATCTCGCCGCTTTTAAGCTCTATGTCTATCATCTGTGCGGCCGTGAAATCGCCGAAACGCTTGGTTATCCCTTTGGCTTCAAGCATCCTCTTTTCGCTCTTTGGAAGATGCCCAAAGAGGTTTGTGCTCTTTTTGGCATGTGAATCTATGAAGAGATCAAGCGAACCGTCGGCATGTGAAAGTTCGTGTTTCATCTTGCCGTGCTCGAACAAAAAGACCCTATCCATCATCTGTGCCTCTTGCAGATAGGCGGTGCTGATGATGGTGAGCGTATCGCTCTCTTTGGCGTTTTGGCGCAGCATCTTCCAAAGCTCAAGACGGCTGAGCGGATCGACCCCCGTCGTGGGCTCGTCAAGGATCAGCAGCGAAGGGCGATGCAGCATCGCGCAGATGAGCGAGAGCTTTTGCATCATACCGCCGCTGAGCTCGTTTGCACGCCGCAAAAGGAAGTTCTCAAGTCCTGCCATGTGAAGCAAGTGAGTGCGATAGGCGAAGTGTGCCTCATCTTTTTTGATCTCTCGAATATCGCTGAAAAAATCGAGATGCTCACTCACGGTGAGGGTCTCATAGAGCACAAGACCGATCCCTTGGGGCATGAAGCCAAGCTCTCTTTTGATGATCTCCGCATCTTTGGCGGAGTGTATGGCATGTGAATCGTAATGAATCGTGCCGCCAAATCTCTGCACCCCTGCAAGGGCGTTAAGAGCCGAGCTCTTGCCTGAGCCGTCAGAGCCTATAAAACCGATGATCTCGCCGCGTGACGCCTCAAAGCTAAAGCCCGCTAGCGCGCTTTTTTTGCCGTGCATCACAGAGAGGTTATCGACTTCAAGGAGCTTCACGGTTATGCCTATATCTGCGGTATCTCTGAGAGCGAAGCGGGGAGTTTCGCCCCATCTACGGCTATGACGCCGATAGCAGGCAGGCCGAGCTTGAGGGTCGCGTCATACTCAAGAGGGGTAAGATGTACGCCGTAAACGCGTTGGATGCGGTCGCTGCGCACGCTCACCTCTTTTGGCGTGAACTCCGCTTTGGCAGCAACGGCGCTTACACGCGCGGCTATAGGCCTGTTCGGATAGGCGTCGCTGAATATCACGGCACTGTCACCCACTTTGATGCGTCCGTTCTCGATCGTATCGACGAATATCTTCAGATAGAGCGTTGCCGTATCGCTGAGTGTGGCTATGACGCTGCCCGCGCCTATGACCTCGCCCTCATTGGCAACTTTTTGGATCACGAATCCATCAAGAGGCGAAGTGATGCGAAGCTCGTCAAGGGCGGCTTGAAGCTCCTCGCGCTGGGCTTGTAATGAGCGGGTCTGCTTCTCATGGGCTTGCAGAGACTCTTGCAGAGCCAAAATTCCCTCTTTAGCGGCATCAAGCTCATGCGAGCGTGCCTGGGCCAATCGTGATTCCTCTTTGGCGATTCTAAGGGCGTTTTGGGCCGAGATAAGCCCAAGCGAGAGTATGTCGTGCTCTTTTTGTGCACTCTTAAACTGCAGTTGCGCCGCTTCAAAACTCTCTTGCGAGATCGCTTTTGAGTTGTAAAGTTTTTTGGCGCGCTCATGATCCTTCTCTCTTTGCTCCAACACAAGAGCATTCTGAGCGACTCGAAGTTTCATGGAGTCGGCATTTTGCGAAGCGATTTTCAACTGCTCCTCTTTAATATTGATACTACTTTGAATAGTTTGTTTTAAGAGTTCTACTTCACTCTCTTTTGCACGGAGCGATGCTTCAAGGGCCTTTTTTTGTTTTTGCATCGACTCTATGGAGGCATCAAGAGAAGCGGCTTTTGCCTCAAACTCTTTTGAATCCAAAAGGGCGATAAGGTCCCCTTTTTTGATCGCTTCGCCATCTTTAAAATATATCTTACTCACTCGAGTCGGATATTTTGTGTTGAGCATCACGATATCGCCGTCAATGTGCCCGCTGCCGGCTATAAGCTGCTTTGAAAGCTCCGGCTGTGAGAGCTTTTGTGCTATGAAGAGCCCTGAGACTCCAAGAAGAAGTGCAAATATGATGATCGTCGCGTAGCGTTTCATGGGAGCTCTCTATTTTGTCGTGATGGTTCCATCACCGAAGAGACCGACAAGGATATTCTCGGCCGCTATTTCGGCACTCAATTTTCTATCAGACTCGTTGGCATGCGGATAGACCTTTAATATCTTGCCGCCGTAAACACGCTCGTCGCCGTCGATCTTGTAGCTGAAACTATCACCCTTTTTGACCGCACCGTGGTAGCGCTGATCAAAGGAGAGCAGCAGTTTGCGCGCTGAAGGCGATTGGATCTCAAATACGGTGCGCAGCATCATACCGTTGACGACGTCGCCGATCTCTAGATCTTTGAAGAATATGACGCCCTCAAAGGGTGCATAGAGATAGGACTTCTCTAAAATTGCCTCTTTATAGGCCAAGTTTGCTTGGGCTTCATGCACCCGTATCTGCGCCGTCTCATAGGCAAGGGCATATTTGTCGAACTGCTCTTCATTCACGAGATTTTGAATTTTGAGCGCTCGGTCGTAGTCGCGTTTGGCATATTTAAGCAGTGTATTTGCGTTCTCCAAAGCCACTTTGGCGATCTGCACCGAGGCCTTGAGGTCATCGTTTTTCAGCTCTGCCAATAGCTCGCCCTTCTTGACGCTCTGGCCGATATCGGCATAGATGCCTTTGACCACTCCGCCCGCATCAAAGGCGAGTTTGGCACTCTGAAGGGCTTGGACGGTGAAGGTGGCATAGACCTCCGCGGCGCTAAGCTGTGTGAAAAGAAGGAAAAAGGCAAGTAGGATCGGTCTCATTGTAGGTACTCCTCGATATTTTTGGCATGAAAGTAGTAGTAGAGCGCATAGGCGATCTGCAGCTCGTTCAGTGAGCTCTCATAGAGCGCTTTGGCTCTTGTCTGTGCGGCAAGGGCATCCAAAAAGGCGACGTTATCCACGATGCCCGCACTGAATTTTTTTGTGATGCTCTCAAGCGCGCTTGAAGCGGCACGCAGTGCACTCTGCGCACTTTTGATCTTGAGCTCGGAGGCTTTGATGCGATGCTCGCTGAGTGAACGCTGCATCTGCTGCTCTTGCGCATAGTAGTCCGCTTGGCTTTGAAGCGCCTTGGCGCCTAGTCGCACCGCTTGGCTCTGCTCATCCAAAACACCGTAATCAAAGAGGCGTATATTCATGGTAACCAAAAGCTTGTTTTGGTTATCGACCCCTTTTGGATGGGTCGCATCGTAGTCGGCGTAGCCGTAAAAGGAGTAGGTGTCTTCAAGCGAGATATTGGGGTAGTAGTGGCTCTCTATCGACTCGGCGGCTTCACGCATGGCATCAGCCTGCAGGCGGAGTGCTTGAATTGAGTCGAGTTCACCGCCCTCAAGGTCGCTAGGTGCGATGAAACGACTCTGCGGCGTGTCACTAAGAGCTAGGCCGCTGCGAAGCTCAAGCGATTTTTGCACCCTGATGATCTCTAGTCGCAGGGACTCTATTTCAAAGAGATTCGTATCGAATGCGGCTTGAAGTCTATCGACCTCGTCCTCCGTCGCGACGCGCGCCTCCAAAAATGCCTTGACGCGCTCTAGCTGTGCTTGTAGGAGTTTTTGGGACTGCTCATAGGCCTCTAGCGAAGCGTGGAGCGATCTGAGCGTAAAGAAATCCTGCGTGATAGCTAAGTAGAGCTCTTGGCGTTTTGCTTCAAGCGAATATTGCCGGCTCTTCTGTTCACTGCTTTTTTGTGTAACGGCGCTTGATTTGGCACCGCCGTCGTAGATAGAGAGTCCAAGCCTTACATAGGCACCATAGGTGGAGCCGGGCATAAAGTTGCTGCGCTCATCGTAGCGTTGATAGAGTGCCCCGACGTCTAAAGTAGGGACATAGGCACCTTTTGCCGATTCGAGTTCATGCCCTTTGGCTTGGAGCTGCTCTTTTTGAGA
Organism: Campylobacterota bacterium; assembly: GCA_014764025.1. Lineage (GTDB taxonomy): Bacteria > Campylobacterota > Campylobacteria > Campylobacterales > Sulfurimonadaceae > JACXUD01. The sequence goes on from JACXUD010000027.1 coordinate 13,200, forward strand.
ATGAATGAGCCCGTTGTTAGCATCGGCACTCTGAAACAGCTCTTGGAGCGTCTGAGAGTAGAGTAGAATGGGAAGTATGAAGATGAGGTAGCGCATTTAACTCCTTTGTATCACGTTAAAGAGGGCATCGATATAGCTTGTCAGCTCCTCTTGGACGTCGGTGATGTTGTGGGTGGTGAGCGAGTGGATGAAGATTCCCGCACTCATAGAGAAGAGAGCCTGTATAAGCTTGGTAGAGTCTTGAGAGATTTCGCCCTTTGCAATACCTTCTTGAATGATCTCATCCACCCACTTCAGATAGCTCTGATGGCACTCCGTCTGAAAAGCGATCATCTCTTGGTTTTGCGTACTCATGTTGATAGCCACAAACTCTTTATAGATCTCGCGCAGGTCGCTATCCTCGGGATTGTAGAAAAAATCAAAGAAACAGATGATCTTCTCTTTCGTGCTTTTGGCATGTGAAAGTTTCTCTTTTTTGCGCTCATTGTGGCGCTGCATGAGTATCGTGACGATCTCAAAGACGATATCCTCTTTGTTCTTGAAATACTCATAGATCGTCCCTTTGCCTACGCCCGCACTCTTGGCGACCTGCGAGATGGTAAGGTCGTTGATGCCGCTTTGAATGAAGAGCTCTACGCACGAGAGTGCTATATCTTTGCGCTTTTGGACTTTATCGACGATTATTGCCATACTACATCTGCTCCTAAAATGACCGACCATCAGTCAATTAAAAAATGATTGTAAATTAACTACGCTTAAAGGGTTCTTTGTAAAGAGTCAATTATGGTGAAGCTTCTCCCCATCAAAGGGAGAGAGGGATTATGAGTTTATTTCGTTCTTGATGATGCGTGCGAGCTCTGAACACTCGGTGATCTTTTGAGAGTATGAGGTGCTTTCATTTAAAAGGATTTCGATAAATGCACTACCCACAATGACGCCATCAGCCCCTTTGACCTTCTCTTTGGCCGTCTTTTTATTGACGCCGAATCCTACATAGACGGGTGTGGTGGTAAACTCTCTGATATCGGTGATGACGCCTTGGAGATCTTCGCTCACACCCGAGCCCGTAATACCGGCATAGGCAACCATATAGATGAACTTTTGCGCATCGCTGATGATCGTTTGGATGCGCTCTTTGGTATCCGTCGGTGCAACGAAAGAGATATTCGCCACGTTGTTGGCTCTAAAGAGCGAGTCATAGGCCTTTGCCTCTTCAAAAGGCAGATCGGGGATGATGAATCCGCTCACGCCCAAATCTTTGGCATGTGAAACGAGCTTGCTAAAATCGTGCCGGTAGAAGCTGTTGAAGTAGCCCATCCAGAGTGTGTCGATATCTTTTGAGATCTCCTCTGAAATATCAAGCACGTGTTGGAACTTAAAGCCTCTCTCGAGTGCCTTTTGATTCGCTTTTTCGATGAGCGGGCCGTCCGCAACGGGGTCGGAGAAGGCGATGCCGAGCTCTAACGAGTCAACGCCGTTTTGGGCAAGTGAGAGGGCTAGATCGATAGTGAAGGATTTTTCCGGATAGCCGGATGTGATGTATGCTACAAGGTTTTTCAAGGGTTAGTCCAAATCAGGAAGTTTGAGTAGGGAAAATTTTATGCGGCTGAGTTCGTTGTCCATCTTCAGATCGTCGTGCCATTTAGAGAACATGTCGCTTATCTGCAGCAGCCAGTCGATGACGTTTTGCGAGAGCGGATTTTGATTGGTTCGAAGCGTTTCAAGAAAATCCTCCACAAAAGCGGCAAGTCTTGCCATCGGCTCTATCTTCAAGAACCCCGATGCCGATTTGATGTTGTGAAAGACGCGAAAAAGCTCATCGATGCTGCGTCTGTACATATTCGGTTTTTGCAGATCGAGTATCATGATCTCCATGCTCTCGACCATCATAGAGTAGTGGTCTAAAAACTCATCGACGATCTCAAAATCGAAGTTGGCATCTAAGTCACTTCTTATTCCCATGAAATATTTCTCCTACAATTGGTTTGGATTATAACGGAATTTAGTTAAAATTCTTTTTACTAAATTTAGGGCACCTCTAAGAACTCTAGATGATTTTTGCTTTAAGAGATTTTTTTTCATCAAGGCGACGCGAAGAGCCATAGCCAAAGCTACGACGATGAGCGGCAACGATGAGAGAGGAAAAATCTATAAAGCCCAAAGGGAAGGCAACTTTTTGAAAATTTCTTCGTCGGATTTCTCACTCTTAGCTTTGG
>JACXUD010000163.1 GCA_014764025.1 Campylobacterota bacterium
TCCGTCTCGATGTAGAGGTTATCCCCCATTGAGTGCAAACCGGCCGGATTGATAAAGTTGGTCAATGTAATCTGCCCGATCTGAGTCGCTTGCGTTTGACCCGGCTGAACGACAGTCACCGTACCATCAGTTCCGATACTAATATTGGTAGCATCAGGCGGAATGACCACCTCCGGTATAAGCTTATAACCGTCGCTATTGACGACCGTCCCGTTGTCATCAACCTTGAATGCACCGTTTCGAGAGTAAACCTGCGTACCATCCGGTAGCTCCATTTTAAAGAATCCTCGTCCCGTAATGGCCATATCGAGTTGGTTGTCTGTCTGCTTTAGCGAACCTTCTGAGAATATCTTGTTGATAGCCGTCGCACGTACACCAAGACCTACTTCGATACCCGTCGGGCTCTTGGTCGTATCACTCGTGGATGTACCTGCATACTCCATTACCTGATACATCAAATCGGCGAACTCTGCACGCGACTTCTTAAAGCCGATCGTATTGACGTTGGCGATATTGTTTGCCGTCGTATCTATCTGTGTCTGCATCCCCAGCATCCCGGTAGAAGCCGTATAAAGTGATTGCATCATGCTCTTATCCTTTTAAAGTTTTATGCTTTTCTTGCTATCTTCTCAATAGCATCGCGGTTCATGTCGTTCATCTGCGTATCCATCGCTTTTTGATACATCCCCACAAGCCTGTTCGTCTCGATCAGCGAAGTCATCATCTTTACCGCATTTACATTGCTCTTCTCGACGAATCCTTGCAACACGGCGTCACTCTCGTCATAACTGACAAGTTTTTCAACATCCTCATATTCATATAGATTGCCGCCGATCGGTTTGAGTTTGTCGATGTTGTCCGGTCTGGCGACAAAGAGCTTTGAATTACCCGTCAGATTGATCGAGTTTGGCAGATTCGTATAGAGCTGACCGTTCTTGTCTGATTCTATGATGCTGTCTTGCGGATTGATCTCAATCGTGTTTTGAGACGAGAAGTAGTCGTTTGGCAGCACTTCGTACCCCTCTTTCGTAACAAGCTTGCCGTCGTCATTGAGCGTAAAGGCTCCATCACGCGTAAGTTTGACGCCATCAGGCGTCTTGACCGCAAAAAAGAGTCCTTCGCGAGAGAGTGCAAAATCGAGCGGATTACCCGTCTTTTGCATACTACCCAGAGTGTAATTCGTGAACTCATCAACGATCTGCGGAGATTTATTCATTGTTCTATTGATGAACTCTGCCCCCTCTTTTGTCTGATTGGCATGCGGTAGTTCATCTCTTGCCTCTTCATACAATCGCATAAAATCGCCTACAACGACATCCTGTTCCTTGTAGCCGAGCGTATTGACGTTTGCAAGATTGTTCGCAATGACGTCAAGACGGTTGAACTGCGCAACCATTCCTGCAGCCGATGTATAGTAACCCGTTTGCATCTACATCCTTTTTGCAAAAAATTAAAACTTAATAGCAAGCCTTGTTCCACTTTTTTCTATTTCACATGCCGAAAAATTCACATGCCGAATATTTTGATTTCTCAATAGCTTTTAAGAAAATTTCGGTATAATCCTCCACTTAAAAAACTTTATGGAGTGAAGCCTAATGGCGGCAAAAGAACAGAACAAAACCATAGAGACATTCTTTGAAAACAACAAAAATAAAGATTGTATAACTTATGAATCCCTCATCGATCTTTTTGATAAACAACCATCAGCTACCCAGGTAAAAAATCTTTTCAAACTTGTCCAAAAACACAACAAATGTATGCAGACATCATCCGAACATGCAAAACTTCTCAATGACAGAGAGGCGGAGGCGCGTAAAGATGCGCAGCGTAAAATGTTGGAGAGCGACGAGATTGATGATTTTGACATCTTAAAAGAGCATGAGCTTCTTGAGTGGTCACGTTCAGACTCACCTGTTCGTATGTACCTGCGTGAAATGGGACAGATACCTCTTTTAACAAAGGAAGAGGAGATCGATATCTCTAAAAAGATAGAACAGGGTGAGAGCATCATCATCGATGCTATCTGTTCGGTTCCATACTTGATCGACTTTATCCTTGACTATAAAGATCCGCTTATCAATCGCGAGCGCCGTGTCAAAGAGCTCTTTAAAAGCTTTGAGGACGACAGTGACGACGGTGACGACAATGACAGCGATAACGACAGCGACAATGACGACGGCGACGATAACGACGGCGAAGAGAAACAGCTCTCTTCCAAAGATAAGAGCCGCGTAGAGAAGGTCACGACAAGCTTTAAAGCGCTAGAAAAAGCGAAAAAAGATTGGGTTAAATCTTTAGAAAAAGCACCCGAAGGTGCCGATACCGAGATGAACGAAGATATCTTCAACTACTTCTTGAACGCTACATACAAAAAATCGATCCTCAAAGAGAAGCTTCTTGATCTTGGCCCGACATCAAAATTGATCAACGAACTTGTCCGTGCGATGGAGACGGCACTAAAAAGTGATGACGGATATGCAAAAGAGCTCAAACGTCTTGAGTATAAACTCCCGCTCTTTAACGCGACGCTCAAAGCAAACCACAAGATCCTTCTAGACAAGATCTGCAACCTCAATAAAGAGGATATCGCGGCGATGGTACCCGAAGCGACGATGGTAAGCACCTATATGGAGATCAAAAAACTGGTTCAAACCAAAGAGGCATCAAAGAACAGCTTCGATATGGAACCGGAGAAGCTCTCCGATATTCTTGAGCAGATCAAGCGCGGGAAGAACATCTCTGAGACCTCTAAGACACGTATGGCAAAATCGAACCTTCGTCTTGTCGTCTCTATCGCAAAACGCTACACCAACAGAGGCCTTCCGTTCCTTGACCTGATACAAGAGGGAAATATCGGTCTGATGAAAGCGGTCGATAAGTTTGAATACCAAAAAGGGTATAAGTTCTCTACCTATGCTACGTGGTGGATCCGCCAAGCCATCAGCCGCGCAATTGCCGATCAAGCCAGAACGATCCGTATCCCGATCCATATGATCGAGACGATCAACCGTATCAATAAGATCATGCGCCAGCACCTCCAAGAGCACGGTAAAGAGCCTGATGTTGAGACGATTGCGGCAGAGGTCGGCCTATCGGTCGAGAAGGTCAAGAATGTTATCAAGATCACCAAAGAGCCTATCTCTCTTGAAGCACCTATCGGAAGCGAAGAGGATGGACGTTTTGGAGACTTCATTGAAGACAAGACTTCGGTATCTCCATCCGATGCCATCTTAAAAGATGACCTTCGTGTTCAGATCGAGCAGGTTTTAGAGCAGCTCAACGAGCGTGAAAAAGCGGTTATCAAGCTTCGATTCGGAATTATGGACGATGAGAGCGATAGAACTCTTGAAGAGATCGGTAAAGAGCTTAATGTTACGCGTGAGCGTGTACGCCAGATCGAGTCTAGCGCGATCAAAAAGCTTAAACATCCTAAAGTGGGCAGAAAGCTTAAGAACTATATCGAGGATTGATGACTTTCGAACAGCAGTGGCTAGAGTATGACTATAACCCCTTCATACTCTTTAATTCAAACGGAAAAATCCTCTCACTCAATGCAGAAGCGCAGTTTTTACTGAGTTCTGCCCCATCGGGTGAAATTTTCAAACTAGCAACGACATACGCCAATATCTCGTTTGGTTTCAAGACGACTTTTGTCGAACTTGAATTCGGCCGCTATAAGTTTTTCGGTCTTACGGTCGGGTATGAAAACGAAGAGGAGATAGGGATCAAGCTCTATCAAGCACCCTCTTTTAAACTCAAAAATCCAAAGCCGACAGGTCAATTAACCAACATCTATACCCTTGTGGATCTCTGTATCTCCACAAACTCGATCGGCTCTTCGCAGAAGTTTCTTAAAGATTTCGACCCTACGATTCCAGAAGTTATCATCGATTCAAACAGCTTCATAAAAGTGCTCAACAAGATGTATAGCTGCTACAAAGAGAGCCAATCCATCAACACGCGTCTCTACTACCGCGTGGGAGAGCATATCAAATTCGAGGGCAAGAAATACGGTATCTTCTCTATAGAGATATCGGGTGAAAACATGAATCAGAACAAAGCAGAAGAGCTTAAGATGATGATCAACAACACCAACTACTATGTCGATATGCAAGAGCAGATCACTCTGAACATACCTATGAT
>JACXUD010000164.1 GCA_014764025.1 Campylobacterota bacterium
ATCGAGACGACCTATGAGCATATAGACACCAAATCGGCCAATATGAGTGTCGGTAACGACACGATGTCGATGCCTATCCTTTAAAGATGGCACTTGCTCGCGTAGCTCTTTTAAAGAGGCAAGAGCTGCCGAGCCTTTTGATCATCATCTTCATCATCGCCGCGTATAGCTGGCTGATCGAGTATCAAAACTACACCCACCTTAAACGCTTTGACGATGCGCGAATCAGCGCCGTTGTTATGAAGCAGTACACCAAACACAACTCCCGCGGTTCATACCAGCTCTTAAAACTCAAAAGCGATCAGGGCTTTAGCTTCTACACAAGCGTCAATAAAAATTTTGAGGATGTCGTAGATAGAGAGGTAACTCTCACTATGGCAACCGATAGACTCACCTTTAGGGATTTCTTGAGCAGCTTCTATGCGAAGTCCTACGCCATCTCTATCAACCCCGATAAGAGCTATAAACATGCGCTCAATCGCCATCTCGATGAATTGCATCCAAATACTGATGTAAGTGCCATCTATAAAGCCCTCATCACTGCCACCCCGCTGCCAAGCACTCTTGCCCAGAGCTTCTCCAATCTCGGCATCTCACATCTGCTTGCCATAAGCGGCTTTCATCTAGGGGTGCTCAGTGCTCTGCTCTATTTTTTGCTGCGTCCTGCGTACCGTTTTTTTCATGCAAGATTTTTCCCCTACCGCCACGCAAACCGCGACCTCTTTATAGCCGTTATCATCACTCTTCTGCTTTATATGCTCTTTTTAGATTCACCGCCCTCGCTGTTGCGTGCTTTTGCAATGCTTTTAGTAGGGTTTATCCTCTTCGACAGAGGTTTTGAGGTGCTCTCGATGCAGACATTAAGTGTAAGCGTCATCTTGTTGCTCGCCCTCTTTCCAAGGCTCTTTTTTGCGCTTGGATTTTGGCTCAGCGTTGCGGGTGTCTTTTATATTTTTCTCTTTATGATCCACTTCAAAACAAGAAGCCGGCTCTTTCAGTTCGCACTCTTGCCGATCTGGGTCTATGCGATGATGCTGCCGTTTTCGCTCTTTATCTTTGGTAGCTTCAGCCTCTATCATCCGCTCTCTATCCTTTGGACGCTCCTCTTTAGCATCTTCTATCCGCTCTCGCTTGCCTTGCATATCGTGGGATTTGGAGCCTCTTTTGACGAGGTGCTGCTTTGGCTGATCTCAATGGGCGATGAAGGGGTGAAGGTCGTTTTGCCTCTTTGGGTTTTTGGGGCGCATCTGCTTCTCTCCATCACGGCGATCAAAGCCAAATATGCGCTCTATGCGCTAAGCCTTTTGAGCCTCTTTATTGTGATATACGCGGTTTATCATGTAGCATAGTTTCAACCCGTAGATAAAGACGATCCACGAGAGATAGATCCATAAAAAGAGCAGGATTAAAATAGCGAACGAACCGTACATCGTCGTGTAGGATTTGTTGTAAAAGACGTAGTAGATAAAACCGTTCTTGGCGATGCTAAAGACGATAGAGATAATAAAGGAGCTTATCAGCGAGGCTTTTGCGTATATCTTCGTATTGGCGGATATCTGAAAGATAAGAAAGAAGAGCCCCCATATTATGATGTATGGAATGTAGGGAAGGATATTGATGCCCGATGTATATTCATGGCTAGCCATGAGCGTGGCGACATAACCCGTGATGTAAAACGAGACCCCAAGCCCGATAGGCGTGAGGGTAAGCAGTGTCCAAAAGGTGGTAACGCTCTCCCAAAGACCTCGTTTTTTGGCATGAAAAATTTTGTTGGCTATATATTCAAAGTTTTGAAAAAAGAGCAGAGCCGATACGATGACCATCACAAAACTGATACCGCTCATCTCGACCGAGTTTTGCAAAAAGCCGTTGATATGCTCCATGATCGCTTCGGAGTTTACAGGCATAAGGTTGGTAAAGATAAACTCTTGAACCTTTGTGTAGTAGTCCGCAAAATTAGGCAGCGACGTGAAGAGCGTTAAAACGATAAGCAAAAGCGGAATAAGAGTAAAGATAGTATAAAAGCTTAGACTCGCGGCATAAAAAGTGAGGTCTTTATCCACAAATGAGTGGATAAAGAACTTCACATGCCCATAGAGTCTTTGTAGCTTTCCTCGTAGTTGCGGCATTGAAGATTATTGAAGCCCCATCTTCGACGGGTTGAGGATATTGTTCGGGTCAAAGGCTTTTTTGATAGAGCCAAAGAGCGCCATCTCTTCAGGCGTGAATGCCATGTGCATATACGGCGCTTTTGCAAGGCCTATGCCGTGTTCGCCGCTCAGCGTTCCGCCAAGGTCGATAGTCGCTTGGAACACCTCTTCGATAGCCTGATAGCCTATTTTCACCTGTTCAGGGTCTTTGCCGTCCACCATAACGTTCGTGTGTACGTTGCCATCCCCCGTATGTCCAAAACACGGGATCTTGATCTGATACTTATCGGCGATTGCATAGAACTTCTCTAAAAGTTCCGGCAGCACGGCACGCGGAACCGTAATGTCTTCGTTGAGTTTTTTGCTTCCATAAACGCTCAAACTCGGTGAAGCGTTGCGTCTTGCAAACCATAGGTCTTTGCTCTCTTGCGCATCTTTGGCTATTTTGAACTCGCTGCAGCCGTTTTCGCGGAAGACTTTTTCGATTTGAGCAAGCTGGAAATTGAGATCCTCTTCTAGGTTACCGTCCACATCCGTAACAAGCAGCGCACCCGCGTCTATCGGCAACCCTTTGTGGTAGGTCTGCTCAACGGCGCGAATCGTCAGGTTATCCAAAAACTCCATCGCAACGGGAGTGATGCCGCTTGCCATCGTCTTGTAAACGGCGTTCATAGCCTCTGTAACGGTCGGGAAGATCCCCATCGCCGTTTTGGTCATCTTCGGTTTTGGAATGAGCTTTAACGTGATCTCCGTCAATACCGCAAGTGTTCCCTCAGAAGCGATCAAGATGCCGCTGATGTTATAACCTGCAACATCCTTGATAGTGCGTTTTCCGGCCTTGATGATATCGCCGTTTGGAAGCACCGCACGCGTCGCCATCACGTAGTCTTTAGTAATACCGTATTTGGCCGCGCGCATACCGCCCGCATTTTCGCTTACGTTCCCGCCGATGGTAGAGTACTCTTGGCTTGCAGGGTCTGGCGGGTAGAAGAGTCCAACCTCTTCAACGGCGCGCTGAAGATCCATATTGATGACGCCCGGCTGAACGACGGCCACCATGTTCTTCATATCGATCTCAAGGATCTTGTTCATGTGTTTTTCCATCGCAAGTACGATGCCGCCGTTGCTTGGGAGTGCACCGCCCGTAAAGCCGCTGCCCGCACCGCGAGGCACGATGATGATGCGTTTTTCGTTGCAGTACTTGAGTATCTTGCTCACATCCTCTTCGCTTCGCGGGAAGACGACCGCATCGGGTTCAAAACGCTCGCGCGTCGCATCATACGAATAGGCTATAAGGTGTGCTTTGTCACTATAGACGTTCTCTTTGCCTACGATTGACTCAAAATATTGTAAATCTGCTTGTTGTATCATCTCTTAATCCTCTGATTTAAACTCTTGCACGGTTGCATGTTTGTCGATAATTTTTTCACGCTCGACTCTTGGCGTGTGTCTTGTAGTCTTTGCTTCGTTCGCAAGCTCTAGGTTATTTGGGTTGTTTTGTACCAAGAGTTCAAAATAGTGCGCTTCATACTCTTCAAGATCATCGCTTCCCTCTCCGAACCAGTTGGCATCTATCTCCTCTACACGGGTGTAAAAAGGGAGAATCAGATCGGCATCCACCTGCTCAAGCGGCGCATCCATGGTATCGATAATCTTAAAACTTTGGCAATCTACCGTGTATATCTTTTGATTCAGATAAAAAAATAAAAGACCGATAGAAGCTGAGCGGCACATAAGGTTGAAGTCCTCTTGAAGCGGGGTGGGATGCCCCTCCATCGAGAGGTGCGTAGCAAAGATATCGGGGTGTATCCACTGAACGCTCTTGCTCGATTTTGTGATGCGGTAGTATATCTGCTCTGTCGGAGCGAGCAAAAGTGCGCGAGAGTAACCAAAAGCAAGCGTTACCTCATC
>JACXUD010000165.1 GCA_014764025.1 Campylobacterota bacterium
GAGATAGAAGAGCACCTCAAATCATGGCATGTGAACAACTACGCCAATCTTGCGGGCAAGACCACGATAGCAGAGCTCTGTGCTCATATCGGCGGATGCTCTTTGTTCATCACCAACGACAGCGGGCCGATGCACGTCGCAGCCGCATATCAGGTCCCTACCGTCGCTATCTTCGGCCCGACAAAACATACGGAGACCTCACAGTGGATGAATGAAAAGAGCGTGATCGTCAGACATGAGATGGAGTGCAGTCCGTGTATGAAGCGTGAGTGCCCGCTGGGGCATCATGAGTGTATGAAGAGCATTACGGCTTCGGAAGTGATCGAAGCCGTTAAGCGTTTGGGATTTTAAAAAGCAAAAGCAAATCCGGCATAGCCCGATTTGTTATAGTTAAGTGCCTCTTTTGTGGCATTGATCTTAAAGTTGGTATCAAGGCTTCTAAAGCCAAAGATGATACTACCGCGCTCGATAACTTCGATACTTCCCATGAGGCGATACTCTAAAAAGCTCTCTGCATCCGAAAAGGCAAGCGACTCAGGTGCGTAGTAAACGCTTGCGCCTATGGTCGTAGGAAGTGCTAAAGGGAGTTTGAATCCGGCTTCAACGCCAAGCGGGATCGTCACGAAAGAGTTGTCGTTCACCTTAGCAAAGTTCGCTTTTACGCCTATTCCCGCATAAAGTCCGCTACTATTTACTGCTCGTTTCATAAGAAAATCAAGCTCGTAGTAGCCGTTTGCTTCCACTTTAGAGCTGCTGTGTTCATCGCTTGATTTTAAGAATTTCGCTCCCAAAAAGGTGGTATCGGGCTCAACCGTTGCATTGAACTGACCTAAGTCCAATGCAAGCGCTACCTCTAAATCCTTATCGTTTATATTGATGCTTCCGTTATGAAGCGCAAATGCGGCGCTAGCGGCACTTACAAGTAGTAGTGTCTTTTTTAACATCTGTTTCCTTCAATCTTTTCTATTATTTTTGTCGTACTTTTGCCGTCCACAAAGTCAACCAGTCGCAGCTCTCTAGCAAATTCCGTACCTACAACCGCCTTTCCTTCGTAGTCACCGCCTTTTACTAGCGTATCGGGAGCAACTAATTTAATAAGTTCAAACGGCGTATCTTCGCTAAATGGAACGACAAAATCGACTGCTTCAAGTGCGGCCAAAATATAGGCGCGGTCTTCTGCTTTATTGATCGGGCGGGTCGGGCCTTTGAGGCGTGAGACCGACTCGTCGGAGTTAAGCCCGACGATCAGGATATCCCCGAAGCTCTTAGCCTTTTGCAGATACTTCACATGCCCCACATGCAAAATATCGAAACAGCCGTTCGTAAAGACCACCTTCTTGCCACACTCTCTAGCACGCTTGACGATAACGGCTATCTCCTCGAATGTCTTGATGTGCGCGTCAGAGGAGCTTTTATGAAGTGTTGCCTCATACTCCTCTATCTCATCGAGCGTCACTGTGGCCGAACCTATCTTGCCCACAACGACACCTGCGGCTAGGTTGGCAAAATAGGCACTCTCTTCGATGCTTTTGCCGGCACTTAAGCTAAATGCAATAGAGGCAATGACGGTATCTCCCGCTCCCGTTACGTCATAGACCTCTTTGGCGACCGTTGGAAACTTTTTGAGTTCATTTTCATATGTAGCTATCCCATCTTCTGAAAGAGTTATCATGGAGATCTCAAGATTACATGTCGATTTAAGCTTTAAGAGTGCCTCTTGAAGTGCTGCATCATCATTTATTTTTATCCCCGTTGCTATCGAAGCCTCTTTTTTATTCGGCGTAAGCAGATAGGCACCGCGGTATTTTGAAAAATCGCTCCCTTTAGGATCAACGAGAACTTTTACGCCTCTCTCATTTGCAAGCCCAATGACCCTTTGGCACAGCTCGCTCGTCAAGACCCCTTTGCCGTAATCCGAGAGGATAAGCGCATCATAACTCTCTATATGATTTTGCAGCGAATCGATTATCAAATCTACGGAGCTAGCAGCGATTGCATCCTTGCTCTCTTTGTCGTAGCGCAATATCTGCTGAGACACGGCAATGATACGGCTCTTTTTGGAGGTTTTGCGTGCCGTCTGCACGACAATATTTTTCGTATCCACACCGATCTTTTGAAGCATCTGCGTGAGCTCTTTGCCGTTCTCATCATCCCCGATGACGCTTGCGACACTCACCTTTGCACCAAGGGTTACTAGATTGTTGATGACATTGCCCGCACCCCCAAGCAGCGTCGTCTCTTTGGCGATATCCACTACCTGCACCGGTGCTTCTGGCGAAATACGCTCGCAGCTTCCCCACAGATAGTGATCTATCATCAAATCCCCTACGACAAGGATTTTCGGTTTGGCATTTTTATAGACTTGCATTACTTTTTCACTTCCGTCTCATAGATACGTCTAATCTCTGCAACATAAGATTTAATTCCATCCTCCATCTCATAAGCCGGTCTATATCCAAGCCCCTCTATTGATTCACTGATATCGGCTTCTGTATGAAACTGATAGCTTCCGACATAAGGGTTTGGAATATATTCACATGCCAATGAGGTTCCGAGCTCGCGCTGCAAAATATCGACGATATCCTGAAAACTGCGCGCTTTTCCCGTGCCAACGTTATAGACGCCGCTTGCGTTTGGGTGCATCGCTTTGATATTGGCTTGAATAATATCCTCCACATAGATGAAGTCGCGGAGTATCTTGTCGCTTCCCTCAAAGAGGCGCGGATTCTTCCCGGCTAAAATCTGATGCCCAAACTGCAGCACCATGGAAGCCGTCGTATTCTTGAAATACTCTCTAGGACCGTAAACGTTAAAGTAGCGAAGCCCTACTATCGAGATATCCGCATCTTTCATATACTCGCGTGCCAAATGATCCATAGAGAGCTTTGAGAAACCATAGACGTTATTCGGTGCTTCTCGCCCCACACGCTGCGGAGACTCTGCGTTGCCATATGTTGCTGCAGAAGAGGCATAGATCATATTCGCGCCGTGTGCCACCGCCAAATCGAGCAGGTCTTTAAAGGCATTGACATTGGTCTTAATCATCAGATCTTGCTCTTGTGCCGTCGTATCAGAAATTGCCGCTTCGTGAAAAATATAGTCAAAACGGTATTTCGTCTCAAGGTCTAAAAGCAGGTCTTTATCGTTGATATCGCCGCTGATAATCTCGCCTCTAAAACCTAATAGATTTTTAAAGTGACCGAAGCTTTTGAGATTCCCGTTAGAGAGCTTCTCGCCGCTTCTAAAGAGATCCAAGACCACCACTTTCGTATCGGGATGGTTCTCTTGAAAATAGAAGGCCAGATTCGAGCCGATAAAGCCTGCACCCCCCGTTATTAAAACTGTTTTACCGCTTAAATCTTTCTCGGTGTATTTCATTTTTACTCACTTTGATATCGTTTGAATTAATGTAATCCTACCTTAAATTTTATTAACATGTATTTAAGACTCCAGCCACTATAATTGGTGCGAAATTTTTATAAAGGAAACCAAAATGAAAAAAATCGCATTAGCTCTTTTATTCGCTGGTGTAAGCTTAATGGCGAACGAAGGTGAAGCACTTTTCAAAAAATGTGCAAGCTGCCATGGCCAAAAAGCTGAGAAATCTGCTCTTAACAAATCGCAAGTGATCGCTGGATGGGATGCTGCTAAAATTGAAGCTGCTCTTAAAGGTTACAAAGACGGCACATACGGCGGCGCTATGAAAGGTCTTATGAAAGGCCAAGTTGCTTCATACGATGATGCAAAAATCAAAGCTGTTGCTGAGTATATCGCTACACTTAAATAGTACCTCTTCTGTTGCCCTTTGAGGCAGCAGATCTCACATGCCAAAATTCAATCCGGCATCACTTTTTTTCTGAACTCTTCTCTTTTTTTCTCTTGTTTATAAGCGTCGTTAAGCTCATCTTCACCGTCGAACTTGGCTGCATTTAAAAACTTCTCTTCATCGTCAAACTGACCGTTTTTAAGTGCCCACAAAAATGCAAAAAGTGCAGCGGCACCCAAAATGATCGATAC
>JACXUD010000166.1 GCA_014764025.1 Campylobacterota bacterium
TCGCCGTAGCTTTAGCTATGGCTCTTCGCGTCGCCTTGACTTAAGCAAAAATCTCCTAAAGCTAAAGCCGCGTAGAGTTTTTAGAGGTGCCCTTATAAAAGTGGAAAGCATGAACTTTGAACCCTATCCGTTTGAAAAACTAAATAATTTACTCCAAGATATCACACCGAATCCGGCTTATAAACCCTCTGCCCTCACCATCGGCGAGCCGCAGTTCGAGACCCCTGCTTTTATACAAAGATCGCTATGCAACAACTCCCACCTGCTTCGCCGCTATCCAAAGACGATGGGCGAGGCCGATCTCAGAGCCGCTCAAAGAGCCTTTGTGCAGAAGCGATTCGGCGTCACGCTGAGCGATGAGCAGATCATCCCTACGTTCGGCACGCGCGAGGTGCTCTTTAACCTGCCGCAGTACCTGCTCTTTGACAAACAAAATCCCGTAATGGCCTTTACGAACCCTTTTTATCAGATCTATGAGGGTGCGGCCATCGCTTCGCGTGCGAAGGTGGTCTATATTAATCTTTTAGAAGAGAACGACTTCAAGCCTATCATCAATGAAGCCGAACTTTCGGCATGTGATCTGGTGATTCTGAACTTCCCAAACAATCCAACGACCGCTTCGCTTACGATAGAAGAGCTCTCCGAGTGGGTCTTTTTGGCGCTCAAACACGACTTCATCCTCTTAAATGACGAGTGCTACTCCGAGATATATACGGGCAAAGCGCTCCCCTCAATCCTAGAGGCCTCTATCTTTGCGGGCAACACGACATTCAAGAACGTCCTTGCCATCAACTCGATCTCTAAGCGCTCATCCGCACCGGGGCTTCGAAGCGGTTTCATCGCGGGTGACGCCGAGATTCTAAAAGGCTACATGGGGTATAGAACCTACATCGGGTGCGCCGTACCGCTGCCGCTTCAAAGTGCCGCAGCTGCGGCTTGGAGCGATGAGGAGCATGTCGAGCGCGCACGTGAGACCTACAAGAACAACTTTGCTATCGCCAAAGAGATCTTGGCATGTGAGATTCCAGAAGGCACCTTCTATATCTGGCTCAAAGTCAAAGATGCGCTGGAGTTCACGCGCAGACTCTACCGCGACTACAACGTCAAGGTCCTTCCGGGCGAATACTTGGCTCGAGCAGATGCCAACGGAGTCAATCCGGGCAAAGATTTCATCCGCATCGCACTCGTGGAGGATGAAGCAAGCACAAAAGATGCACTAACTCGATTAAAGGAGGCGTTAAATGAGCGTTGAGAATCTAAAAGAGAGGGTCTATAAGGCTCAAGAGAGCGGTGATATCGCTTCACTTTACATCCTAGAGCAAGAGGCGCAAGAGATTTTTGACGAAGAGACGCTTCAAGGTTTCTATGCCAATATCCTAGACCTTGCATTAGAGCGCCTGACAGAGACGCTTGAAGCGCACCGTGTCATGGATATGCAAGAGGTTCAAGACTTCGCCACGCTTCGAGCGCTCTATGAGTATGCCATCGAGCACTACCATGCAAACGCCATCAGCGACGCTTCGGCGCTCTTCGAGGTTCTCGGCGGCCTCTCGAACGACAAAGCATTTTCACATGCCATGAAGGTACACCAAAAGGCGTGTGATAGCAAGATCGAGCTAGACGATTTCTTGGAGGTTTTTGCAGATATCGATGCGACTCAATCGAACAACACTTTTTACATCAGCGCCTTTAGGGATGCGGCACAGCAATTGCTTAACACTCCACAAAAAAGTGCGGAGTAGTCTATGAAAATACATTTTATCGGAATCGGCGGGATCGGTATATCGGGGCTTGCACAGTTTATGCGCTTTCAAGGACATGAGGTGAGCGGCTCTGACATATCCGAGAGCCTCATCACACATAAACTCGAGAAGCTGGGCATCAAAGTCACCGTTCCGCATAGTGCTTCGGCAATCACGGATCAAGACCTGGTGGTGCACTCTGCCATCATCCGCCCCGATAATCCCGAAGTGGTAGCGGCAAAAGCCAAGGGGATCGAAGTCTTGGCACGCCGAGAGGCACTTCTGCAGATACTCAACGACAAGAGGGTCTATGCGGTTGCCGGTGCTCACGGCAAAAGCACTACTACGGCCATTCTCACGGCCATCATGAACGGTTCTGCCATCATCGGTGCCGAGTCAAAGGCATTTGGCTCGAACGTCCGCTACGACGACTCTACGCCGACTCTTCTTTTTGAAGCCGATGAGAGCGACGGAAGCTTTTTGAACTCAAACCCATACTGCGCTATCGTGACCAATGCAGAGCCCGAACACATGGAGTACTACGACTACAACTATGACCGCTTCTATGAGACCTATAAACGCTTTATCCGTCTTGCAAAAGTGCGTGTGCTCAATGCCGAAGACCCGTTTTTGGCAACCCTTAAAGAGGAGCTGGATGCAACATGGCTCTACCCGTCCACCGATATTCAGAACCTTGAGTATGTCCTTATCGACGATGAGCCGCATACCCGTTTTGAGCTTAAAGATCTAGGGACATTTAGCGTTTGGGGCTTTGGCAGACACATCGCCGTCGATGCCTCTTTGGCGATTCTAGCGGCATGTGAATCTATGGATGTAGAGACGATTCGAGAGAACATCCTGCACTTCAAAGGGATCAAAAAACGCTTTGACATCGTAGGACGCGAACAGAACCGCGTCATCATCGACGACTACGGCCACCACCCTACAGAGATACGCGCGACGTTCCAGTCCGTCAAAGAGTATGCACACCTTAAAGGCTTCGAGAAGATCACGGCGATCTGGCAGCCGCATAAATACTCACGCACCATCGACAACCTCGAAGAGTTCACGAAGTGTTTCGAAGGGGCTCAGGAGCTTATCATCCTGCCGGTATGGTCGGCGGGAGAGGCAACGCGCGAGATCGACTTTGCCGAGCGTTTCAAGCACTATAACCTTACGATGGCCGATAGGATCAAACGAGAGAACAACGATATCGAGATACTCAAAGACGACCGAGTGCTCAAACACCTCGACAACGGCCTTATCATCGGTTTTGGCGCGGGCGACATCACCTATCAGATCAGAGGAAAAGCGTAATGGCATATATATTCGGTCTTATCGTCGTTGCGATCTTCTTTGGGGTGCTGCACTACTTCACCGAGCTTACAGGCTCGCAAAAGGCGACCACGACGGCGATCGTACTTGCCGTGGTACTGGGTGCCGTAAGCTACAACGCATACTCTAACGCACAAGGCGAGAAGATGCTAGACGCCGTGAACAGATACAATCTGGGCCAAACCATCACGTGTGAGGGCATCGACATCAACAACACCAACTTCTCTCTGAGTGTAGGCACCTATACCTTCATCGGTAAAAAAGAGACCCCCTACTTTAATAAAATGGTCAGCGCCGCTGCATGCAAATAGAGAAAAACGCCAAGATAGAGCTGCTTATCTCGCAGCTTGATCTTCAAGAACACATCAACCACTTCACCTCCTTTTTTTCGCGCCTAAACTCGCTCTATATCGAGGGGGATCAGGAGCAGCATTTTCGCTATATCAAAGCACTCGATGCCATCGAGTTCAACGCTCCGCCAAAGGTCGGGGATTTCACGAACATCAAGCTTCATCTGCAAAAAAAGGGAGTGCTCACCTTTGAGCAGATATTCGAGATCATCAAAGCCGTACGCTACTTTCGCTACTTTAAAAACATCCGTCTAGAAGGAATACTCTTTGATTGGATGAGCAAGATAGTCATCGAGCCGCGTTTTGACGAGATAGATAAGTTCTTTGGCAACGACGGCACTTTTAACGAATCGCTCGATGAGACGCTCTTTGGGCTTGGAGCTCGCATCAAAGAGCACAAGAGCTCTATGATCGAGTCCATGAAAAGACTCTTTCATACCCAAAAGATCGTCCCCTATCTTGTCGATACGCAGATCCACTACATCAACGACGAAGAGGCGCTTTTGGTTCGCGGCGGCTTCAACCACGTCCTTAAAGGTGCCGTTATCGGACGCTC
>JACXUD010000167.1 GCA_014764025.1 Campylobacterota bacterium
TAAATAAAACAGAGTTAGTGGCACTTATCCCGCTTACTATCATCACGATCTGGTTAGGTGTATATCCAAAACCGGTTCTTGAACCAATTAACAATAGCGTTGAGTCTGTTGTTCAATTGATGCATGAAAAATCGATCTCTCATGAAGCGAAAATGAGAATCCCAAACTTAAATAAAGATGCAGATGCTGCTGCAAATTCTGCTGGGGAGGCACACTAATGTTAGAGCCAGTTAACGTAACTTTAGAGTCATTGAATCTGATGACTCTTACGCCGATGCTTATTCCGATCATCGGTGCTTTATTGATCCTCGTAATAGATCTCTTCAAGTCGGATCTCCATAAGAGCCTTTATGTAATGCTCTCTATATTGTTCCTATTCATGGATTTTGCGGTTCTTGCAAATACATCGGGTGTGGTTGCGCAAAACGGTACGCTTATGGGTGTATTCAATGTTATGCATATAGATGGTTTGGCGCTCTTGTCGCAATTCATCATCGTAATCGCTTCAATGCTCTTTATACCGTTGGCGCTTACGTCAAATAGTTTCCATGAGTTCTCATATCCTGAGTTCTTCGCACTTTTCTTGTTCATGATCTCTGGCTTTCAGTTCATGGTTGCGACGGATAACTTGATACTCGTATTCGTGGGTCTTGAGACATCTTCTTTAGCACTCTATACGCTTATTGCAATGCACAACCGCGACAAATCGTTCGAAGCGGCAGTGAAATACTTTACGATGGGTGCTTTGGCGGCAGGCTTTTACAGCTTCGGTGCGATGATCTTCTATGCACTTACTGGCTCGGTAGAGATCAATCAAATAGCTGCCGTACTTTCGGCTAACGGTTATGCAGATATCGCATACCTCTTGGTAGGTGTTGTATTCATGCTAGCGGCATTCGGTTTCAAACTCTCGCTTGTTCCGTTTCATACATGGGCGCCGGACGTTTACGAGGGTGCCTCTGCACCGATGGCCGGCTTCATGTCTATCGTTCCGAAAATTGCGGCGTTTGTCGTTGCTATGAGAATATTCGAGTTCCTTGTACATAGCGGCATCGTATGGCTTGAGGTCATTCTCTATATATTCGTCGTTGTAACGATGACGGCAGCAAATATTTGGGCACTTGTACAAAACGACGTTAAACGTATGCTTGCATACAGTTCGATTTCACATGCCGGATTTGTTATGGCGGCGATCTTGATCGGTACGACGCAGGCAAACAGTGCGCTCTTTTTATACTGGGTACTCTTTACATTCACGAACCTAGGTTCATTCTCTATGTTGTGGATCTCAAGACAAAAACATATCCCTATATATCAAGCATCAGACCACAGTTATAATAAATTTGCAGGTCTTATCAAAACTGCACCTGTGGCTGCAACGATAATGGCGCTCTTTATGCTCTCTCTTGCAGGGATCCCGCCTTTCGCGCTCTTTTGGGGTAAATTCTATATGATCGCTTCTGCTGTTACGGGCGGATATACTATCCTTGCGCTTATTATGGCGCTTAACTCTGCTATAGCAGGGTATTACTATCTCAAATTGATTGTCTATATGTTCATGAAAGAGCCGGTTCAAGGTGCGGATCTCTACGTATTTACAAACAATGCGTCGCTATCGCTTCGTACGATCGTCGGTGTTGCGGTGATGGGAACTATATTTGCTTTTGTAGCTGTAAATCCGTTGCTTGAATTCATCACTGCATTTGTTTACAATAGCGGGTATTAATGCAATAAACCACCATAAAGGAAGAGAATTTGTTTAAATGGATGCTCTTTGCTTTATGTGCTCTCAATCTTTACTCTTTGGAGGTTTCAATAAACGGAGCCAAAGAGGGGTTTGAGAGCTTCTCGACGCTTCATATAAGAGATGAGAATCAGTTCTTATGTGAAGAGTTTAAAAACGACTTTAAAGTCACTACAAAAATTGTCTGCGCATTCTCTAAAAAACCGACGTCAGAGTTTAAAAATCTTCAAAATGCTTTCTTTTCAATCAAAACGGAGAATAAAAAAAATACATTTTTTATAGTTATAGAACCATTTTACAAGATGAAATTGATGCCTATGCTCTTTGATTTAAGAAGAGAGGGTACGACTTTTAGTGCTCCCGTCACAATGGCGAAACACTGGCTCATTATAGGCTATAAAGAGAAGATTCCCTATCAAAAAGATGAGAGCTACAGTGATGCGAGCATCGATTTCCCCTTTACGATGAAGAGACACATGCTCCCTTATGTCGGCAGTCTCGATATCAAAGGCAATCCCGTCAATATTAAGCGTGCTACGGATGTTACGAGTTATTTGAAAATCAAAAAGCTCTATAGCGAGAAGCAGTATCCACAGTGTATGGATCTGATCAATGAAGTGATGCAGGAGTTTCCAAATTCACTCTTTAGTGCGGAGCTCTTTTACTATAAACTGCGTGTCTTTGCTAAACTTGACGATTACGACAATGTTATAGAGATGAGTAAAACATATCTTCGAGAGTTCTCTTCCGATGAGAATGTTCCCGAGGTGCTCGCACTTACTGCTCAAGCCTACTCGAAAGTGGGACTCTCCACGGATGCGGATTACTTTTTCGATAGGCTCTTTAACGAACACGCGGATTCTGAACAGAGCAATTGGGGCTATATATATAAAGCTGATATGCTAGAGGCCTCTGGTGATACGGATAAAGCAAAAAATTTCTATAAAAAAGCGCTTGAAGAGACAAACGATATTGATATAGCGGCTGCGGCCGCATATAAAATTGCGTATCTACAATATACATATGAGAATTATAAAGAGTCATCCGAATATATCATGAAGATAGTGCAGGCGAAGCCGTCGTATTTCATGGAAGAGTTTAAAAACTCTATGGAGATGATGTATGCTTTTGCAAAAAACGAAGAGTACCTAACGGCTGCCGCGTTGGCTAAAACACTTTTAGATGCGATGAAAAGTGACCATGACGAGTATGAGCAGCTGCTTAGAGACAGAGGATTGTGGCTGAGTAAAAGCGAAAGCAAAAAAGAGGCGCTGGCGGTTCTCAATGAGTATATAAAAAAATATCCTTACGGCTCATATATCGATGAGATAAAAACGGCAAAAGATGCACTCTTTTTTGATACGAATGATGTGAATGTCACTGAGCGACTCAAAGAGTATGATCTGTTGATAAGTGAGTATGAAAACGACACTATCGGTGAGCGCGCACTCTATGAGAAGAGCAAACTGCTATTGAGCGAAAAGAGATACAGTGATGTATTGGCTGTAAGGGATTTGATTTTAGCGCTTGACCCAGAGAAGTATATTGACACGGATAGAATAGTCCATGAGGCTGCTCTGGGCTCTATGGAACGCTCACTGCAAGAGAAGAACTGTAAAGAGGTGCTTGCGACCTCAAACGAGTATAATATCAGCCTCTCTGAAAAATGGGATGATGCTCTTTTTGATTGTGCAATGATGGGCGGTGATTTTGTGCTATCTAAAAGATTATGCGAGCGAAATATAAAGAGCCCTGCCATTGAGGATAGAAAAAAATGGCTCTACAGATATGCCAAGGTCGATTTTGCGACCGGTAACTATAGTGACGTGATCGACGCCGCAAAAGATCTGATATTACTGCTGGACGAACCTAAAAAGAGCGAATATAGAGATATATATAGATATCTCTTCGATGCGCATGAACGTCTAGGCAAAAGTGTGGATCTGTTAAAAAATATAGCAAAAATTGAAGAGATATATGGACTTGATTATAGGGATATAGAGAGATATATAGCTGTGATGAGCTACGGGTTCAAGAGCAAAGACGATAATTTGATCATTACTTACGGCTCTAAAGTGATGCAGATACAAAAGAGCTCAAATTCACATGCTCAAAGCCCGTACGTCGAGTTTGCACTCTATCAGGCATATATGAATAAAGAGGAGCTCCAAAGTGCTCTTGAAGCGATCCGATCTCTTGACGTCG
>JACXUD010000028.1 GCA_014764025.1 Campylobacterota bacterium
AAGCCATTTTTGCTCCTGCAAGACGTGGGTCTCTACGAGTTTGACCTTCAAGGAGGGCGACAAAGGGTGATGATAGCCCGTATTAAAGGCAAAAAGAGTGAGCAAAAGAGGCGTGAATTTGAATCTGTTATGAATATAGCGGGGCAATGCCAAAGCGCCTAAAACCAATGCGAACTGCCACTTGAAGATACCGATGTAGCTCTCTACAAAGAGCAGCTCCGGCTGCATCCAGTTAAAATCCATCGGCTCGAAAAAGGTGAGGCCAAAGAGGATGAGGGCTCGCAGATAGGGTTCGTTGGTGAGCGCAAGAGTGCCGAAAAAAAGCATATAGATAACAGCGAAACCAAGCGTGATTAGCGGTGTTATATAGCCTGCATCGGTATATTCAAAGCTGTATCCTATCCAGTAGAACCACAAAAGCCCGATAAAAAAACCGGCCGACAGAATCGCCTTTTTTGGCATGTGAAGAAGGGCATACAGAGCGATCAATGCAGTGAGGGTATTGAGCAGTTTAAGAGTGATGCCGAGATGTTCCAGGTATAAAAATAGACTAAAGAGAAGAGCCGTAGATGCGCCTATAGCGATATCGCGAATGAGTGTTTTGGAGTGCAAAAGATTCGTCATGGCGAAATTATACACCCATTCAGTAGCTTATTAATATAGTTCATGTATAATCGCCGCCAATTTAGTTTAAGGAAAGTTCTTCATGGAAATTATTGCACAGCTATTGCCGTTTATCTTCTTAATCGCAATCATGTACTTCGTAATTATCCGCCCGCAGCAGCAAGAGGCAAAAAAACGTCAAGAGATGATAGAGTCGCTTCAAAAAGGTGACAAGGTAGTGACAAACGGCGGTTTTATCGTTGTAGTAAACAAAGTTGAGAATGGCTTTTTTAGCGTAAAAATGAACGACGACGTCGTTGTAAAGATAACAAAAGAGTCTATCGCTAGAAAGTATGAGGATGAAGCTTAATTATCGTATCGTAATATTCGCTCTTGCCATCATCTTCGGCGTGGGCTACTCTATGCCTTCGCTTTTGCAAACGCAGGGCGGTAAGAAAATAGCTCTGGGGCTTGATCTTCAGGGCGGTCTGCATATGCTTCTGGGTGTCAAAACCGAAGAGGCTACCAAATCCCGTATCAAATCTATTGCCGGAAGCATCAAACACTTCACTACCAAAAACGATATCCTTATCGATAGTTTTACATTCGATGATGTCGGAGTAAGCTTTTTGCTGCTTGATAGCGACGATACCAAGAGCGTTCAAGAGTTTTTGGGCAAGATCGAAGGCGGCGTGGTCACTATCGAGGGCGAGCGTGTCGTTATGACGCTTTCGGCCGAAGAGATTGAAAAAACAAAGGTACAAGCGATCGATCAGGCGATCGAGACGATAAGAAATCGTCTTGACCAGTTCGGGCTCTCTGAACCTATTGTCGCAAAGCAGGGTGACGAGAAGATCCTTGTCCAGCTGGCGGGTATCAAGACGGTTGAAGAGGAGCAGCGTGCTCGTGAACTTATTTCACGTGCGGCAAAGCTTGAACTAATGGCCGTCGATGAGGCTAAAGCGCAACGCGTTTACAATATGAGCAGTGCGGAAGCCGCTTCATACGGCGATCTCATCCTCAGTGATGCGGCGAATGACTCTATCAAGTACCTTGTGAAAGAGATCCCGATCTTAGACGGCGGGATGCTCACAAACGCTCAGGTAGGGTTCGATCAGAACAACCGTCCCGTCATTAATTTCGCTCTCAATTCGGAGGGTGCGGAGCTCTTTGGGGATTTCACGGGCAAAAACGTCGGCAACCATCTTGCTATCGTGTTGGACGGCAAGGTCTATTCGGCTCCGGTCATCAATGAGCGTATCGGCGGCGGGCATGGTCAGATATCGGGTGACTATACGGTAATGCAGGCAAAAGACTTGGCAATTGCACTTCGTTCGGGTGCGCTTTTGGCACCTATCTATCTGATGGAAAAACGCTCTGTCGGGCCAAGTCTGGGTGCCGATAGTATCAAAGCGAGCATGATCGCACTTGCGGGCGGTTTTGTGCTTGTTATCGTATTTATGCTCGTCTATTATAGAATTGCGGGTATTATCGCCAACATTGCGCTTGTTGCCAACCTTTTTATCATCTTAGCGGTTATGAGCCTCTTCGGTGCGACGCTTACGCTTCCGGGGATGGCGGGGATCGTACTTACGGTAGGTATGGCGGTAGATGCCAACGTCATCATCTCTGAACGTATCCGAGAGCTTGTCTATTCCGGCGTATCGATCCACAAGGCGATCGAAGAGGGCTACTCGAATGCGATGCGAGCTATTTTAGATGCCAACATCACGACGCTTATTGCGGCAGTGGTGCTCTATGCCTACGGTACGGGTGCGATCAAAGGCTTTGCGATTACGATCAGCATCGGTATCTTGGCGTCGATGTTAACCGCTATTTTGGGAACACACGGAATCTATCAAATGTTAGAGCAAAAGATCTCTAAAAGCAAAAACAGATCGCTTTGGTTTGGGATAAAGGGGTAGCATGGAGCTCTTTAAATATACACGAACATATAATTTTATGGGCAGGTCCAAGCTTGCCATACTCATCTCTATCGCCGTTATCTTGGCCTCATACGCGATGTTGGCCATCAAAGGCCTGAACTACGGGATCGATTTTGCCGGAGGAACGGTTGTTCAGGTGAAATACGACACGACGGCCCCGATTGATGCGATGCGCGAGAAACTCAAATCCAACCCGCTTTTTGACGGTGCCTCGATCACGGAGTTCGGTGCGCCCGAAGAGGTGATAATCTCTATGAAGACATCGACAAGCGATGTCGTCGTAGATATTGGGGATGTGACAAAAGAGGCACTAAGCGGCACGGGAAATTTTGAGATTCGCCGTGTCGATATCGTAGGGCCAAAGATAGGCAGCGAACTGCGTGAAAAAGGGATCATCTCTATGGCTCTTGCCATCTTGGGGATTTTGATCTATGTCGCCTTTCGCTTTGAGTGGCGTTTTGCGGTTGCGTCGATCGTAGCACTCGTGCATGACGTCTCGATCGCACTCGGTGCTATCGCACTCTTTGAAGTGAGTGTCAACCTCGATGTTTTGGCGGCACTTTTGACGATTCTGGGCTATTCTCTCAACGATACGATCATCGTCTTTGACCGTATCCGTGAAGGGGTGATCGAGAATAAGAGTACGGAGTTGGATGAGACGATCAATGAGTCGATCACCAAAACGCTCTCAAGAACGACACTTACCTCGTTAACGACGCTCTTTGTCGTCTTCACCCTCTTTATGTTCGGCGGGGAGATCATCCATGCCTTTGCATTCACGCTGCTTGTGGGTATCGTCGTAGGGACATACTCATCGATCTTCGTCGCGTCGCCGATCCTTATGTGGTTTGGATTCGATGTGAGACTCTATCATCAAAAATTGGCTGAAAAAGCGAAGCGCGAAGCGGAAAAAGAGAGAATGAGATCGCAGTTTGAAGCTGGGGTAATGTAACTATCTAAAAGGAGATAAAATGGATTGGGGCAAGGTGATTTATGTATTTTTCTCGTTGATGAGTCTAACATCAATCGCAGGCTTTTTGTATGACCATACTGCGGCGTCGCTCTTTATTGCGGCTACGCTCAACTTGGTATCGACATTTTTAAAGATCGGGGTGCGCAATCTTCTCTCTGCGGAGCTGCTTGCATCATCTCTTGTTGCGGACTTGCATCTTATTCCCGCATTCATCTACCTTGAAGTGGTCGGTGAGCTTCAAGTGGCCATAGCGCTTGCTATCGGCGCACTTATCGCAAATATCTTCTCAATGGGGCTTGTCTATATTGAGAGTTCAAAAACACACGAAGAGTATTAGGAGCAATTTTTGCAATACGAAGCAAATATTATAGAGAAGAAGTGGCAGAATTTCTGGAGAGAAAACAGAAGTTTCGAGCCGAGCGAAGATTTTAGTAAAGAGAAGAAATATATTCTCAGTATGTTTCCCTTCCCTAGCGGACGGTTGCATATGGGGCATGTGAGAAACTATACGATCAGCGATGCCTTTGCGCGCTACTATCGCCAAATGGGCTTTAACGTGCTGCATCCCATAGGATTCGACAGCTTTGGTATGCCGGCAGAAAATGCCGCCATCAAAAACGGTTCACACCCGAAAACATGGACCTATGACAATATCGACTATATGAAGCAGGAGTTCTACTCGCTTGGCTTCTCGTTCTCTAAAGAGCGCGAATTGGCAACGAGCGATGAGCTCTACACGAAATTCGAGCAGGGCTTTATTATCGATATGTACAATAAAGGCTTGCTCTATAGAAAAGAGGGTCTGCTCAACTGGTGTCCGCACGATCAGACCGTTCTAGCAAATGAGCAGGTCGTAGAGGGGTGCTGCTGGAGATGCGATACGCCTATCGTTAAAAAAGAGATGAATCAGTACTACTTCAAGATCACTCACTATGCCGATGAGCTTTTAAGCGATCTATCAAAGCTTGAAGGCGGTTGGCCGAAGCAGGTTCTGACCATGCAAGAGAACTGGATCGGCAAATCAAACGGTTTGGAGTTCGATCTTCACTTCACTCAAGATTCACATGCCAAACTGGGCGGCAGCTTCAAGAGCTTTGACGTCTTTACGACAAGACCCGATACCATATACGGTGTAAGCTATGCCGCTTTAGCGCCTGAGCACCCGATTGTGGCCTATATGCTTGCGCATAATCTGCTTGACGAAGCAACGGCAAGCGCCATTGCGGCAATGAAGAACAGCTCATCGATCGATCGACAAAAAGAGAAGAGCGGAGCAGCCCTTGGGCTTGATGTCGTGCATCCGCTAACGGGCGAGGCAGTTCCTTTGTGGGTTGCGAATTTCGTTTTAATGGACTACGGCAGCGGCGCTGTTATGGCCGTGCCTGCTCATGATGAACGTGACTTTGATTTTGCAAAAAAATATGATCTGCCTATAAAAGCCGTTATCAGACCAACCGAGGGTGAACTCGATCTTGACAGCGCCTTTACGGAAGTGGGCGTGCTCTTCAATTCTGCCGAGTTTGACGGTACGGCATCGGACGTAGCAAAAGCGAAGATCATAGAGCACTTTGAAAAAGAGGGCTTAGGTCGCAAAGTGACCAACTTTAAGCTCAAAGACTGGGGTGTGAGTCGCCAGCGATATTGGGGTGCGCCGATTCCGTTTGTGCACTGTGAGAGCTGTGGACTCGTGATGGAGAAAAAAGAGAACCTTCCAATCGCACTGCCGCACGATATCGAGATCACGGGCGAAGGGAATCCGCTGGAAAAACATCCGACATGGAAGCACTGCAAGTGTCCTGAATGCGGTAAAGATGCGATCCGTGAAACGGATACGATGGATACTTTCGTAGAGTCTAGCTGGTATTTCCTACGCTTTTGCGCTTCGCAGGCGAACTGGGAAACAGAGGCCTTCTCTGCCGAGCAGATCAAATACTGGATGGGTGTGGATCACTACATCGGCGGAATTGAGCATGCAATTCTTCACCTCCTCTATGCTCGTTTCTTCACCAAGGTCTTTAGAGATCTGGGATATGTCGAGTTTGATGAGCCTTTTGATAGACTCTTAACGCAAGGAATGGTCTTGAAAGACGGTGCGAAGATGAGCAAATCCAAGGGCAATACGGTCGATCCTGATGCTATAATCGAAAAGTACGGTGCCGATACGGCGCGTCTCTTTATCCTCTTTGCCGCACCGCCGACTCAAGAGCTGGAGTGGAACGACAGCGCGGTCGAGGGTGCGTTTAGATTCATCAAGCGCTTTTGTGAACGCAGCGAGAATATCTCGGCATGTGAATCTATCCCGCAAATCGACCACGCAGCGCTCTTAAAAGAGGAGAAGTATGCCCGCAAAAAGGTCTATGAAGCCCTTAAGCGTGCGCAAGAGGTCTATACGGAACGCTACACATTCAACACCATGATCGCCGGAGTCATGGAGGCGATGAATGCGCTCAATGCCCAAAACAACAGCGATGTCTGGAGCGAAGGGTACTGGATCTTAAGTGCGATCCTAGAACCGGTCATCCCGCATGTGGCATGTGAGATCAGCGAAAAGTATTTCGGACTTAAAAACTTGGCACCGCAAAAGCTGCTTGAAGAGGTCTTCGTAGAGGATACGATCACTCTGGGTGTTTCGGTCAACGGCAAAGCGCGCGGCGAGATCGAGGTGGCACGCGATGCTTCTAAAGATGAGATGTTGGCCGCCGCCAAAGAGAACGTTGCAAAATGGATCGAGGGCAAAGAGATAATCAAAGAGATTGTTGTCCCGAACAAACTCGTCAATCTAGTCATCAAAGGCTAAGATATGCGAAGCAAACAAGTTTCTCTCTACCTGTTTGCTTTAGTCATCATCTTAACTTTGACGGCATGCGGCTATAAGCCCAGCACACAGTACGCACGCAAAGCTATGGGTGAGAAAATCAGCACCTCTGTGCAGATCTCTTCACGCGATCCTGAGAACAGTGTTCTTATCAAAGATGCGATTGATAGTGCGATAGTCGAGAGCTTTCACGCATCGCTCAGTACGCAAGAGTACTCGGATACCCATCTGCTTATTTCACTGAGCGATCCGGCATACACTCCGATCGTCTATGATGCCAACGGTTTTGTGATCGGATACCGCATGGGCGTGATCCTCACGATAACCCGCCGGCACAACGGGCTCTCTAAAATCTACAAATCACACGGAAATTATGAGTTTAGCGTCGCTCCAAATGCAGTCGTTACGGATCAAGAACGCTATAATGCCATCAAAGAGGCTGCAAAAAAAGCTATGCGCTCTTTTGTCAGCCAAGTGGCTGCAGAGGGTACGAAATCTAAATAGTAAGGGGTGCTTTCATGACTATTCAGGCAATCATAAAAAAGGCAGTTCAAAGACTTGAAAATGAAGGCAAACTGCTTACTCCCGATTTTTATGCCGAGGCGTTTTGTAAAGAGGCCGCTCTTGCCAAGATGAGCGTGGGGGACTGCTCGCATGTCGAGACGCTCAGCAAGACGCTTAATAAAGAGTATCAAAACGAACTCAAGCAGTATCGCATCAAAACTATCGCCGAACTGGCTCGCTTTTTAATCTCTAAACTCAATCGTACCAACCCTTCTATGTGCATGGAAGCGCTTGATGCGCACGTCATCTTCTCGAAACGCGTTTTGCAGGCTATCGATGTTTTGCACAATAAAGAGGCCTCGGAGCTGGCAAAAAGAAGTCTGGAACTTCTTGATTCTCAGCCGAGTACGGCGCAGATAGAGCAGTTTAGACAGCTTTGGGTCAATTTCCTTACCACATACGACGATAGCTTTTTGCTTAAACTCTCAAGCTACGGCGAGATCGATACGAAAGATCTAAAAAGAAGCATCGAGAACCTGCGCGAGGGGAGCGGCGACTCTATCGAGATCGCCTCGAATATGGATCTTGACTCCATCGCTTCGCTTTTGGTGGCTTCGCTGGTTCCATCCATCGCCTCAAGCGTCAACGACAAGATCGCCGATCTGAGCGAGAAGATCAAGAGAAAACCCTCTTCGCTTCAGGAGCTGAGCATCGAAGAGGAGATACGATCCGCCATCTCTTTACGTATCGCTTTGGATAAGAACAGTGTCAAAGAGATGATAGAGTCGCTTGATGTCGTCTTGGACAAGCTTTCGCTCAGACTCATCGAGATGATAGAGCGTTCCGACGACTCGACAAGCGAGATCCAAAAGATCAAACAAGACCTGACCAATCTCAACGAATCCTCGGCGAACAACTTCACGCTTGCACATAAAAAGCTCTTTACGATCGCACTTGCACTCGAAGAGAACACAAAGGTTCTCAGCAAAGATCTTCGCGGGCATAATAACGAAGTGCAGATACTCTCGGCACGCGTCAAAGAGCTTGAAGAGGAGTTGGCATCGGCAAAAGCGGCATCCAAAGAGGATTTCTTGACCAAGCTCTACAACAAACGGGCACTCCATGAGTTCTTAAGTGTCAGAGAGGCCGAATTCGGACGATATGAGCATAACTTCACCATCGTCATGTTTGATATAGACCACTTTAAGAGCGTCAACGACACCTATGGGCACGATGCGGGGGATGCCGTACTTGCTGCCTTTGCCAAGATACTCAAACACGAGTCACGAAGCGTAGATATAGTAGGGCGTTTTGGCGGCGAGGAGTTTATGGCGCTGCTTAGCGAGACCGATACCAAAGGCGGGGTTATCTTCGGCGAAAAGGTGCGAAAACATGTCGAAAAGGCGCGTTTCATGTATAAAGGCGAGCGCATAGCGGTCACCGTGAGCGGCGGTGTCGCCGAGAGGGCAAAATTCCCCTCTCTTCAAAACACCATCAATCGTGCAGACGAGCTGCTCTATGTCGCAAAACATAACGGCCGCAATCAGATCGCCTATAAGAAGTAAGACGTGCCGGAGGATTTCTTAGCCGCCAAACCGCTCTACTACGAGGTGATAGACTATACAAGGATGCCTCGCGTATATGAGCGCATAGCCGACTCTTTCAAGCGCATTCCTACACTTCATCTTATCGGTACGAACGGCAAGGGGACGACGGGGCGTTTTATTGCGGCCGCACTCCATTCGCTCGGGTACAGGGTAGGGCACTACAGCTCTCCGCATATTCTCAAGTTCAATGAGCGTATCTGGCTAAGCGGCTTTGATGTGAGCGATGCAGAGCTAGAAGCGGCACATGAAAAGCTCCAAGAGCTTTTGACACCCGAGGAGTCGCAGGCGCTGAGCTATTTTGAATATACGACGCTCCTTGGGATGCTGCTCTTTCAAGAGTGCGACTACATTGTGCTTGAAGCAGGTCTTGGGGGCGAACACGACGCAACGGCCGTTTTTGCCAACGATCTGACGCTTGTGACCCCTATAGATTTTGACCATCAGGCGTTCTTGGGCGACACGATAGAGAAGATAGCAACAACCAAGATCAATGCGGTGCAAAAGAGGATGCTTTTGGCAAAACAGCCTCATGACGCGGTCTATGAAGTCGCTAAAAAGATTGCAGAGGCAAAAGGGGTCTCTTGGCAAAAGACTGAAGATATCTTAGATGGTGCCGATTATAGCCTTATCGATGAGGTTTCGGCTCATTTAGGCCTCGAGGGATACTTAAAAGAGAATCTTTCACATGCCCTTGGTGCGCTGAAATATTTAGGGGTCGAGTATAAAAGGGCAGATTTTGGAGCCTCTAGGCTCTTTGGACGCCTGAGCCCAATCGCGCCCAATATTACTCTTGACGTAGGGCATAACCCTTTAGCGGCGGCAGGCGTTTTAAAAGCATACAAGCAAAAGAGGGTCACGCTCATCTATAACACCTATAGGGATAAAGAGTATGAGAAGATTCTGAGCATCATAGCACCGATAGTTCAAAAGGTGTTGATCATCGAGGTCAAAGAGGCTCGCATAGAGGCAAGAGAGAGGCTTGAAGCGGTTTTAGAGAGGCTCGGTTTACCTTATGGCACTTTTACTCTGCCGCTGGATTCACATGCCGAATATCTCGTCTTTGGGTCGTTTAGCGTCATCGAGAATTTCTTAAAGGTCTATAGATGAACAATCACTTCACCCTTACCATTCATGACGACAACGGCGTCAAGCAGTTCAATCTGCATAAGTTCGTCAAGAAAGTGATCCTCTATACGATCCTCTTTTTCCTCTTGGTCGCTTTTATCGCAACGGGCACCATCCTCTATCTTAACGATGCAGTCGATGATATCGAAGCGAAGCGCTTGGCCACGCAGAGTGCATACGAAGAGCTGTTGCGCAAGAACGAGTCTATTCACCAAGAGATGGAGGAGACGAAAAATGCACTTGAAGAGAAAAAAAGCGAACTTACACAAGTCTCCGATTCGCTCTCCGAGATCGAAGTGCTTATCGGGCTCACACCCGCCGTGAACGAGAGTTCGCTTCAAGAGCGCGTCAATAGCACCAAAGTGAGTTCTGAGCAGATGGCGACGCTGCTTCAGATGATCCCTAGCGGCTCACCTATCGAGTATAAGGGTGTAACTAGCAGTTATGGGTATCGTATTCATCCTACGCTCAATCGTAAAGAGTACCACCGCGGAATAGATCTCAGAGCCGAGATGAACACCCCTGTTTTTGCAACGGCGGACGGTATCATAGAGTATTCGGGTTATCATGAGAAGAGCGGCTTTGGAAAGCTGGTGATCGTGCGGCACAACTACGGATTTACATCCTACTACGGACATTTAAACAGACTTGTGATAAAATCGGGGCAGTTTGTAAAAAAGGGTGATCTTATTGCCTATAGCGGGAACTCAGGCCTCTCGAGCGGGCCGCATCTGCATTATGAACTGCGTTTTATCGGGCGTGTGCTCAACCCACTCTATTTTGTCAAATGGAGTGTCAATAACTATCATGAGATCTTTGAAAAGGAGAAGAGTATTCCATGGCAATCTTTACTAACGGCGACAGCGCACATCAAAGTGCCAAACCCGACACAAGTACCACTATCATCACCGCCGGAGCTGTTATCAAGGGCGAAATGAGCCTTGAATGCAATATCTATATCGACGGTGAGTTCGAAGGCAAGATCGAATCTCAAAAGGATGTGAATATCGGTAAAAGCGGAACCGTCCACGGCAAGCTTGAAGCCGCAAGAGTCGTCGTGCAAGGCATTATGGATGGTGATATCTCTGCCGATCGAGTCGAGATCAAAGCACTCGGACGCGTGAAAGGGACGATCGAATCGTCCGAACTCGTCATAGAAGCCAAAGGGATCTTTGAAGGCAACAGCGTTCTTAAAGGTTCTAAGAGTGCTTCTTAAACGTCAACTTGAATCAGGCGTAACAAAAGTTTCTTCGGTAAAATAGCGTCACTATTTTACTAGGAGAGATATGTCTCAAAGTTCGCTCTACGAATATTTTAAAAATAATCCTCAAACCAACCTTGATATCTTAATATGCGATGATACGAAAGAGGCGCTCGAGCTTCGCGACGTTGCACTCTTAGCTCAAAAAGAGGTACTTCTTTTCCCCGATTTTCGCGCCCGCTACGGGGATGATCTGCGCTCGTATAAAGAGGAGCTCTCAATGCTCATGCAGGCTCTGCACGGCTACCATGAAGCCAAAAAGAGGCCTCTCATCATCTCCCCGTTCAAGACTCTGCTCTATCCGCTGCCGAAGTATCCGCTGCTTAAACGTGTCACTATTGAATTTGGCGAGAAACTGGAGCTTAGCAGCTTTAAAGAGCAGCTCTTGGAGTGGGGGTATAGCTTTGTCGATATGGTGCAAGTCGAGGGCGAGGTCTCGTTTCGAGGTGATATCATCGATATCTTCATCCCTTCGCACAAAGAGCCGCTTCGTATCTCGCTTTTTGACGACGAGATAGAGCAGATCAAATATTTCGATCTCGAAACACAAAGAAGCAGCGCCGAGGAGCTGGAGAAGATCGAGCTCTCGAGTGCGCTCTTCTCGCTTACAAGCAGTGAACACACGGCACTTTTAAAACGTATAGAGGCGAGCCGCTTCGATGTGCTGAGCAAAGATATGCCATCGCTTGGTTTTTGGTATCTTGAAGAGCTGGCCGAGAACTTTTTAGAAGGAAAAAAAGCGCTCTTTAGCTCCGATATGCAAGAGCAGCTTGATGAGGCCTATGCAGATGACGAATATAAAATAGCACGCACCTTTTTTGAGATAGAGACCCTGCCTGAAGCAAAAAAGACGAATCCGCTTGTGGTGACCGACCTTAAAACGCTTTTGAACGTGCATAAGAACAAAAAGTGCACCATCATCGCCGCCAACGACGCCGTGGCAAAACAGATGGGGCTTTTTAGCTACGAGAACTTAAGCGTCATCTATGCCCCTTATATCGTCAATCTTATCAGCGATGAGGAGATGGTCATCTCGCTCAATAAAGAGAGCAAGAAGAAGCGCCGCCGCAAAAGCTCGATCCTTCTGGATGATCTGAAATCGGGCGATTATGTCGTGCATGAGGATTATGGGGTAGGGATATTCGAGAAGATAGAACAAGCCCACATCCTCGGCGGTCTGAAAGACTTCTTGGTCATCAAGTACGTGGGGGACGACAAGATACTTCTGCCCGTCGAGAACCTTGATTCGATCGACCGCTACATCGCCTCAAGCGGTTCCGTGCCTGCACTGGATCGTCTTGGCAAGGGAAGCTTCGCCAAACTCAAAGAGAGCGTAAGAAAGCGCCTCTTTGAGATAGCCGGCGTCATCGTTAACACCGCCGCGGCGCGAGCGCTCATCAAAGCACCGCTTATCGAGGTCGATAGCGATGAGCTCAAAGCCTTTCAAAAGGGTGCCGGTTTTGAATATACCGAAGATCAAAAAGATGCTATCAACGAGATTTTAGAGCAGCTCTCAAGCGCTCAGGTGATGGATAGATTGCTTGCCGGAGATGTCGGTTTTGGAAAGACCGAAGTGGCGATGAATGCCATCTTTGCCGCCTTTAAATCGGGCTTTCAATCAGCCCTTATCGTACCTACGACACTCCTCTCGGCTCAGCACCACCACTCTTTGGTGGCGCGTCTGCAAAACTACGGCATCAAAGTGGCGAAGCTCGACAGGTTTGTGACCACAAAAGAGAAGAGCCGCGTAGAGCGCGCTTTGGCAGAGGGCGAGGTTGATGTGGTCGTGGGGACGCACGCACTCTTTGGGCTGAGCTTCAAGAGTCTCGGTCTTGTCATCGTCGATGAGGAGCACAAATTCGGCGTGAAGCAAAAAGAGAAGATAAAAGAGCTCTATCACAACGTTCACATGCTCAGTATGAGTGCTACCCCTATCCCTCGCTCGCTCAACCAAGCGCTTAGCTCTATTAAAACAATGTCACAGCTTCTTACCCCTCCAAGCGAGCGCCAAGGGGTGAGAACGTTCGTTAAAGAGTATGACGATAAACTTATCAAAGAGGCGATAGCGCGTGAGTTGCGTCGCGGCGGGCAGGTCTTTTATGTGCATAACTCCATAGATCACATGCCGATCAAGCTCGGCGAGCTCAAAGCGATCATGCCCGAACTGCGCGTGGTGATGCTGCATTCACAAATTTCGGCGAGCGAGACCGAAAAGGAGCTGCTCAAATTCGAAGCGGGCGAGTACGACCTGATGCTTGCAACCTCTATCATAGAGTCGGGAATTCACATGCCGAGAGTCAATACGATCATCGTGGACGGGGCGGATCGTTTCGGTATCGCCGATCTGCATCAGCTTCGCGGGCGTGTAGGGCGCTCAAACCTAGAGGGGTTCGCCTACTTCGTGGTAGAGAGCAAAAAAGAGCTGACCGAAGATGCGACCAAACGTCTTTTGGCACTCGAGAGCAACTCGTTTCTTGGAAGCGGCTCGGTGCTTGCTTACCATGACCTAGAGATACGCGGCGGCGGGAACTTGGTGGGTGACGCGCAGAGCGGGCATATTAAGAATATCGGCTATTCACTCTATCTGAAGATGCTCGAAGATGCGATACGCGAGCTCAGCAACAACACATCCAGCAAGCGCAACAAGGTCGATATCAAGCTTGCTATCAGCGCCTTTATCTCCGATGAGGTAGTCAAAGAGGATAGGCTCAGGCTTGATCTCTACCGCAGACTTTCGGCATGTGAAGATAGCGTGGAGGTCTATGAGATACAAGATGAGGTTCAAGATCGATTCGGTGCGCTCGATACGCCGACGAACCAATTTTTTGAGCTTGTCGTCATCAAACTGTTAGCCCTTGAAAAACGCATCAAAAGTATCACAAGCTATGCTCAGACGATCACGATCACCTATCAAAACGACTCTAAGGAGAGCATAAAGGCCGATAGCAAAGATGATGACGACATCATCAAAGCAACGCTCTACTACTTGCGAAACAACAAACAAAAGGTGCTTTAATGAAGATAGGATTTATAGGCGATATCGTGGGCAGCCCAGGCAGAAGCATGATCGCTGCACACCTCAAGAGCTTACGAAAAGAGCATGGGCTTGATTTTGTAATTGCCAACTACGAAAATGCGTCACACGGTTTTGGTCTCACCACAAAAAATGCGTCCGAGCTCTTTGGTTATGGTATCGATGTGCTGAGCGGCGGAAACCACACATGGGATAAAAAAGAGATAAGCGCGCTCTTTGCCACGCATGAGATTTTACGGCCGCACAACTATCCGCAAGGGGTGGAAGGAACGGGCTGCAAGGTCTATGAGATCGCAGGTGAAAAGTTGGCGGTGCTTAATATCATGGGGCACTATGGGATGCCCTATGTGGATAACGCCTTTCGATGCGCTATTGGCACCGTCGAACAGCTCCATGCAGAGGGGGTGAAGAGTATATTCATCGACTTTCATGCAGAGGCAACTAGCGAAAAACGAGCACTGCTTATGATGCTGCGAGGTCAGGTCAGTGCAATCATCGGAACCCATACACATGTAGGCACCGATGATTTTCAAATTGTCGAAAATACGGCATATTTGAGCGATATTGGACTCAGCGGATGCCGCGACAACGTTATAGGGATGGATGAGAAGACCCCCATTAAACAGTTTTTGACGGGGATGAAGTCACATTTCGAGGTTCCAAAGAGATGCAAGAAGATACTACAGATAGCTATTTTAGAGATTCAAAACGGGGCATGTGAAGATGCTTATAAACTCAAAATATTCGATGATGGCAGAGTTGTAAAAAGCGATGCTTGGAGAGAGGATTAGGAGACGGTGCGCTGATAGTATCTGTCGTTAGCGACGTAGGTGCTTATCATCGCTTGGCGGAGTTGGCGCTCTTGAGAGAGTTGCAGCTCTTTAGGAACA
>JACXUD010000168.1 GCA_014764025.1 Campylobacterota bacterium
AAGGCGTTGCACTTTGGGCAGTAGGTGTCGTTATGCGCGGCGATATTGCCTAAATAAACATATTTCATCCCCGCTTTTTGGGCTATCTCTTTTGCCTCTAAAAGTTTTTGCGGCGAGGTATTTGGGGTGTCAAGCATCTTATAGTCGGGGTGAAAAGCGCTAAAGTGCCACGGCACTTCGGTGCCCACTTCACATGCCATAAACTGCGCCATCTGCTCTATTTCGGCATGTGAATCATTCACATCGGGGATAAGCAGCGTTGTCACCTCCAGCCACACGGAGCTCTTGGCAAGGGTGCGCAGTGTGGCTAACACACCCGCTAACTCTGTTTTTAAAACATGTTTGTAGTAGTGGGCATCGAAGCTTTTAAGGTCGATATTGGCCGCATCGACCCAGCCGGGCATATCGGATAGCACCTCCTCAGACTCATAACCGCTTGAGACAAAGACGTTCTTTAGCCCGTGCTCTTTGGCAAGCAGACCGATATCACGCGCGTAGGGGTACCAGATGGTGGGTTCGTTATAGGTGTAGCTAATGCTCTGCGCGCCGTGCGCAAGAGCGAGTTCCACGATCTTTTGAGGTGTATAGACCACGCTCTCATCCACGATGGTTGTCTGGCTGATGGTGTAGTTTTGGCAAAACGGGCAACGGAAGTTGCACCCCACCGTACCGATGCTCAGCGACTTTGAGGCGGGCAGAAAGTGATAGAGCGGTTTTTTTTCTATGGGGTCAAGATGAATGGCGCTTGGGTGGTTGTAGGTTTTATTGACCAGCTCACCGTTAATGTTATAGTTGATGCCGCATATTCCGTGCCCGTCCTCTTTGAGCACACAGTGGTGTTTGCACAGATCGCAGATGATGTGTGTGGCATCTTTAGAGTGGGCGTACTGCATTAAAATCCTCCTCGATCGCATCGACTTGGTAGGCATATATCTCGGGGTGGTGGGCGTAAACATCGGGGCTTAATCCCGCTTTATAGGCAAGGTGCTCTAAAAAGTTCTCGGGGCTTTGGAGCTGCTCCCACACTTGGGGTAAAAATGTGCCTTGATGGTAGCCGTGTTTGAGGATAAGCCCGTCTATTTTGGGGCGAATCTTTTGCATTAAATTAGCATAATCTTCGTACTCTAAGAGCATAGGCGGCGTGAGTACCGAGACCTCAAGATGCAGCGCTTCTAGTTCGTCACTGCGAAGCGCACCAAAACGCGGGTCGCTAAAAGCGGCACTCTGGGCGTTGTGAATAACGTCTTCAAGTAGGGTACGATGGGCGATGATGCTTCCGATACAGCCGCGAAGATCTTTGTGTTTGTGCAGCGTCACGAATACGGCGCGCTCCTCTTTTAAAAATGGATACTTTTCATAGAGTGCAGTTTTGTTGAGTGCGGTTGAGCCAAAGCGCTCCAAGATGGCGCTTTTGGCGATTTGAAGAAGGATAGGGTCTAACATAACAAACTCCTTTACCCTATTGTATTGCAAAGGAGTTTAAAACTCTTTAATTTGAATTATTTGATAGAGATGCTCTTCGTACTTGATTTTTGCTCCATCTTCGGCACGATCACCTCAAGCACGCCGTTTTCACATGCCGCTTCGATGTTCTCTACATCCACATGCTCGG
This sequence comes from Campylobacterota bacterium, assembly GCA_014764025.1. Lineage (GTDB taxonomy): Bacteria > Campylobacterota > Campylobacteria > Campylobacterales > Sulfurimonadaceae > JACXUD01. The sequence continues at coordinate 1,613 of JACXUD010000168.1, forward strand.
GGAGCGTAAAGCTGCGCGAGAAGCGCCCAAAGTGGGTCTCTACACGGTAGTAGTCCTCCTCTTTGACCTCCTCTTTAAAGTTGCGCTCGCCGCTGATGGTAAGCACGTTCTCTTTGATATCGACCTTGATATCCTCTTTTTTCACTCCCGGAAGATCCACGTCGATGTGGTAGGCAAACTCGCCCTCTCGCGTGTTTACTTTTGGCGTGAAGGTCGCGACGCTCTCTGTCGGTTTTACACTGCGTGAACCGAATAGGCGGCTCTCTAAATCTCTTAACTCTTTGAATGGATTATAAGGTGTGATATACATTGTAAACTCCTTGTTCGGGTTGCCCCGTAATATTTTTTACAAGAAGAAGTTTAGCACGGGCAGCTCATGCGTTTCTGCCACTTAAGTGGCACTATCAAGCTTTTCAAGAAGATTTTGCAGATTTTTTAGCTCTATCTTTTTGCGCGATATCTCGATGACCCCCTCGTCTTTAAGGCGTTGAAGATTGCGGTTGACCACTTTACGCACGCTCCCCACTAATGCGGCAAGCTCCTCGTGCGAGAGGTTGTCGATAAGCTCCAGACGGCTTTTGCCGCCCTCGTTTACTGTGTTGCGTGCAAGCAGATGGACAAGGCGCTCATAAACGTCATGCAGCGACAAGTCAAGTGTGAGCTCTTCGAGGCTCCGCATCTCTTTGGCAATGTATGAGAGCATGAAGCTGTTGAACGAATCACTGCTGTGCATCAGTGCGCGCACATCCTCTATGGGCACCTCAAGCGCTTGCCCCTCCTCTAAAACGGTGGCGATGTAGTCGTGCTCTTGGTTGTCTAGCAGCGTGAGGACGTCGAACATATCGCCTCTTGTGAGGAGTTTGATGGTCTGTTCGCGCGCATTTGAGAGATTTATTTGGGAAATTTTCACCTTGCCGCTGAGGATAAAGTAGAAGTACTCTTGGGTAAGGTCGGAATCAAAGGGCGTCGTTCCCGCTTCAAGAACGAGCGTGCGTTTTCGAGGCAGCAGTTCAGGCACGACAAGAGCGCTCTCAACGCCGTTTTGGGATCTCTCAACACTTTGATCTTGCATCTTTTTTGCCTTTTTTGAACCTCTCGTAAAACATAGTTTTTCGTAGCTTTAGCGCTTAACATCGGATTGTAACACAAAAAGAGGATGAGGAGGCTAACGAAACGCTCGTATGAGTGAGTAGAACTCGGGCGTGAATTTCATTGAAAACATCAAAGTATCATTGATGCGGTAGTGATCTATAAACTGTATATATCTACTTTTTGGCGAGAGATTATGCGTTGATGTATGGTAGCTCTTCTCATCGAGATGGTGGTTCTTTTCGATACTATCAACGATAAACCCAAACTCTTTGCCCTCTACGTGCGCTAAAACGATCTGCTCGAAGGAGTGGGTCAGTTTTTTGATGTTCTGCTCTAGCAGATGCAGGCCTTCGATCGTCTTTTTGGCATGTGAATGTATGGTAGTGATGGCATGCTTTTTGTCGTGGCCTTTATCTGCTAAAAGCTCGGCACCTTCGTTGTGCAGGGCGTTATGAAAAGGAATAACATGTTGTTTTAAGAGATCCGTAAAACCGTTGTTATTGCATCGCATACACAAGAGCGTGGAGTCTATCCACTTTCCAAGGTCGCATTTGTGCGGGTCAAGTGCTTTTTTAAACTCTTTGCCCTCGGTGATGGAGAGCTCAAAATCCTCTACCCATGCTCTATGCTGCTTCTCTACAAGCTCCAAAAGTGCAATCTGTTTGGACTCGAATGACTCAAAATCAAGCAGTTTTCGCAGGCTCACAATGGGGACGATACGCTCTTTATGTGTTATGACGCCCTCTACGAGTTTATGAGCATCCGCCATGAAATGAGGCTCTCGATAACTTAAGAGCTCGCTTACGTAAGAGGTGTCGAAGAGATAGTGTTGATTTTGAACGATGATCTGAAGAAATTCCATACGCAGACCCCAAAATAAAGTGGGGGTCATTGTATGAAAAAAATTCTTATAAAAGCGTTAGAGGCTCCAAGAGAAGCCAAAAGGGGCTATTTTTGCAAGATCCCTTCGATCTCGACGATGAGTTTCACCTCTTCGCCCACGGCAACGCCGCCCGCTTCAAGCACTTTGTTCCATGTGATGTTGTAGTCGCGTCGATCGATTTTGCCGCTCAATGCGATTCCCGCACGCATATTGCCCCAAGGGTCTTTGGCCGTGCCGCCGTTCTCATACTCGAGCACGATATCTTTGCTGATGCCTTTGATGCTCAGTGTGCCGTGTACTTTATCGCCCGCGGCTTTGGT
>JACXUD010000169.1 GCA_014764025.1 Campylobacterota bacterium
GGCGATGACAGCGACCGCGTCGTCGTTCGTGAAGATGGACGCCCGACCTATTTGGCAGGCGATATCATCTATCACAACCAAAAGTTCGAGCGCGAATATGAGCACTACATCAACATCTGGGGTGCCGATCACCATGGTTATATTCCGCGTGTCAAAGCATCGGTAGAGTACCTTGGGTACGACTCTAATCGATTAGAAGTCCTGCTTTCACAGATGGTAAGCCTTTTAAAAGACGGTGAGCCGTATAAGATGAGCAAACGTAAAGGCAACGTCATCTTGATGAGCGATATTGTAGAAGAGATCGGCTCTGATGCGCTTCGTTTTATCTTTGCAAGCAAAAAGAGCGACACTTCGTTAGAGTTCGATGTAGAAGAGCTTAAAAAGCAAGACAGCTCTAACCCGATCTTCTATATTCAGTATGCACATGCACGCATCAAGACTATCTTAGCAAAAAGTGCGCTGAGCGAGGATGAGATCAGAGCAACTTCGCTTAAAGGGCTCGGTGAAGCGGGCGATAGCCTGCTTTTTGATGCGCTCTTGCTACCTGAAGTAGTGGAAGACGCCTTTAATACGCGTGCCGTACAAAAACTGCCGGAGTATCTGCGCTCGCTTGCCGCTTCGCTGCATAAGTTCTATTATGACTACAAGATTATCGGAACAGAGAATGAGGCCAAACTGCTCAAGATGTTTATGGTGGTTGGACTCTCACTGCGTGTGGGGCTCTCACTTATGGGTATCAAAGCCAAAGACTATATGAGCAAAGAGGAGGAGTAAAAACTCCTTATCTCCAAAGTTCACTCTTTTTTAAAAACGGGTAGAGCTTTATTGCTTCCTCTTTTTGCCTCTGCGTCACTTGAAGCAGCAAGGGCTTTTTCTCTCTATCAAGCCAAAAGACGACTTTTTGCATATCTTCGTATGACATAGCGCTGCACCCGCTTGTCGGTGACTCTTTATCTTTATATACGTGCAAGAAGATACATGAACCCCGTCCGCTTTTGTGGGCACCGTTGTGATTAACGACGACACCCGCTCTATACTGCTCATCATCCCTGCGCATAATCTCATAGCTTTTAGGCGGCTCTTTTGGCATGTGAATAATTTGATTGTAGTAGGCGGAACCGCTCTCATCTACGCATATCAGCTCTTTTGTCGCTTGCAGATACGGCATGTGAATATTCAGGGCAACGTCGTATCCAAAAACGTGCGTCAGCTCAAAAAGACCGACAACACCCCGACCGTCACCCTCGTGCTTTATCGGATCGGTGCCGTTTTGATCAAAATGATAGAGACCCAATCCGTGGGCAAGACCGTTTCTCCCAAGGTTTACCTCTATCTTCTCTTGTACCTTTTTTGTATCTTCGTAAAGCTCTAAATAGCCCTTGGTAGCGTTGTAATCAGGGGCAACGACAAACAACAGCTGGCCACCGTAGAGAAGCGAAAAATTCAAACTTATTATAATTAAGAAACTTTTTATCATAATGTATGGTACTATTTCTAACATAACGAATTCATTTAATATTTGGAAAATTCATGGGTGTAAATGTAAGAAAGGCTGAGGCCAAGGATGCTCCGTTCTTAGCGCAGATGATACTGCAAAGTTCACGTGCGGGTAAGAGTGACGGAATCTTTGACTATATCTTTAACGATTTAAGCGACAGTGAGATACTAAGCCGCATCGAGGCGCTCACAAAAACGGATGCAAAGAATCACTGTCACTATACAAATTTTTTGATCGGCGAGTCTAACGGTGTAGATGTGGGGACACTCTGCAGCTATGAGCCTCGCATTGCGACAAAAAAAGCCTTTTTCGATGCACTTAAAGAGGTCGGGTGTGATGAAGAGATCGAAGAGCGTTTAGAGTTCATGAACGAGTGTGATTTTGGACTGAACAATAGAACGCTGATGTTTGATTTTATGGTGGAGCTTGAGGGCTACATCGATGTCGGTGCCCTAAAGGCGCTGATGCAAAAATCGCTACTTACGGCGCGTCTTAAAGGCTATCGCATCGCACAAACCATCGTCGAGACGGGTTCGCTCGAGACAATGATGTTTTATGAGAAACTCGGCTTTAAAAAAGTCAAAGAGAAGTCGTGTGAGACCTATAAAGAGATATTCGGTCGCCACGGCTTAACACTTCTAAGCATAGAGTTCTAAGAGGCCTCATATCGAAGCCTCTGCTCTTGTCCTTCTCCCTTCGCTTCTTGCGATATTTTTAGCGCTTCTATTTAAAAACGTCAATCTTTCACTCCTTGGCGGGATTCTTTTAGGACTCTTTTTTCTTAATGATTTTTCAATTCTTGGAGCACTAATGGGGCTCTATGAGCTCTGGCAGGGTTTGCTTTCGCAAGGCTGGGTGCTCAAAACTCTCGGTTTTGCCGTCTTGGTCGGCAGTATAATGGCGCTTATTCGCCAAAGCGGCGGGATCGAAGCCTTCGTTGAGTTCTTGCAAACAAAGACGGGCATTGTAAAATCACCCCGTTCGGCACTTCTGCTGAGCTACTTTGCAGGCATTTTCATCTTTGTCGAATCCTCTATAACATCACTTATTTCAGGTGCTATCGGCAGGCCGTTTTGCAAAAAGTACTCTATTTCACATGCCAAACTCGCCTATGTCTGCGACTCTACATCGGCACCGACTTGTTCGCTTCTGGTCATCAACGGATGGGGAGCACTTCTGCTTGGGCTCATAGCGACGCAGATCACGCTGCACACGCTTGGCGGCAACGCCGTCGATATTCTCTTCTCATCGATTTTGTACAACTTTTACGCCATGAGTGCCCTTGTGATGACCTTTTTGGTCATCTGGTTCGATATCAATATCGGCCCCATGAAGCGTGCCAAATACTACCAAAAGAGCGAAGATCTGCTAAGCATCACTACCACTTCGCATCTGCGATATATGCTCGTTCCGATTCTTTCGATGATCTTCTTTGTCTTCTTTTATCTCTACCAAACTGGAGAGGGCGATATTATGGCAGGCAGCGGTTCAAGTGCGGTCTTCTATACGATGGTGACAACGCTCTTCATCACCTTTGTGCTCTATGTGCTCTTTGGCGAGATGCGTGCAAAGGATTGGGGCAGAGGCGCTCTGCGCGGAGCACTTGAACTTCTGCCCATAGCCTTTATTTTACTGCTTGCCTTTAGTATCGGCGAAGTGACGAGTATGCTTAAAACGGGTGAGTATCTTGCCGCTTTGGCATCGAACATTCTCGATAAGCACTTTGTCGCGTCCATCATATTTGTGCTTAGCGCTATCATAGCATTTGCAACTGGGACAAGCTGGGGCACTTTTAGCATCATGATCCCCGTTGCGACCCCTTTGGCGCTGGGCATGGATGCGGACGTGGCGCTGTGTATCGGTGCTGTCATATCGGGCGGGGTCTTTGGCGATCACTGCTCGCCTATCTCTGATACCACGATCATCTCATCTATGGCAAGTGCGTGCGACGTGGTGGAGCACACCAAAACACAGCTTCCCTACGCCCTTATCAGCGCGCTTATCGCGCTGCTTCTCTTTACGCTTTTTGGATTTTTAAACTAACCGACATAATAGTTCTACGAATCATTCCGACACTCTTTTATAATATGAATAAAAAAAGGATGACCTATGAAAGTTGTCTTAACTATTGCGGGATCTGATTCAAGCGGCGGTGCGGGAGTTCAGGCAGATCTAAAAACTTTTGAGGCTTTTGGAGTTTTCGGGGCTTCAGCCATCACGGTGCTGACCGCGCAAAACACCACCGGAGTGAGTGCCATTCACCCACTGAGCGCGCAGTTTATCAAAGAGCAGATAGGGGCGGTGCTCAAAGATTTCGATGTGAGCGCCATTAAGATCGGTATGCTCTTTAGCAAAGAGATCATAGAGGCGGTCGAAGAGATCATCAAAGATCTTCACATGCCGATCGT
>JACXUD010000170.1 GCA_014764025.1 Campylobacterota bacterium
GCCGCTTCAAGCGCGTCTAGCAGATTGTTGAGCTCGCCGAGTTCGTCATTCACCTCGATGCGGATCGCCTGCATCAAGAGAGTCGCCGGGTGTATCTTCTTATCTTTTGGCAGATATGGCCGCAGCTTCTCAGCCAACTCGCTTGCCGAATGAAACGGACGGTTTGACATGATTGCCGAAGCGACTTTTTTAAAGTTTCGTATCTCGCCGTACTCTAGCAGAATATGCTCAAGCCGATGCTGTGAATAGCCGTTTACGACATCGGCCGCGCAGAGCGGCGCGCCTTTGTCCATACGCATATCGAGCGTGTCACTGTGAAACGAAAAGCCGCGATCTTTTTGGTCAAGCTGAAGCGAAGAGACGCCGATATCTGCCAAAACACCCTTGATCCGCTCTTTTGGATACTCGGCAAGGATCTCTTTGATGACATGTGAAAAGCGCCCTTTTTTGATACTTACACGTTCACCGTACTTCTCTAAACGCTTTGTAGAAAAATCGATGGCGGTCTGGTCTTGATCGATCGCGATAAGCTTGATATTAGGGTTGGCCTCAAGTATCATGCTCGAATGACCGCCGTAGCCCATCGTACAATCTATGATGATACCTTCGCTTATATCACCGAGTGCCTCTATGACTTCGCGATATAAAACGGGAATATGAGGAGTCTCTTGCACGATCAACCTTTTGACTTATTTAGGTCGGATTATACATCACGCCCCCATTTATGAAGCTTATTTTATAAAATTTAAATTTTTTTAGTGTATGATAAATCAATTTTTCTATCGGAGTATCAGCATGAGTGAAATATTAGCCCTTGCGGGAGTTGCATTGGCGATAGGAGCCTATCTTTATGTCAAAAAATCCCGGGCGACAACGACAAAAGAGCAAGAGATAGCACTCATCGAAGATGCCTATGAGACCCCTCAAAAAGCCCCTCTTAAGCCAAAACCTCTTCCGGAGGAGTATCACCATCAGCTTCATGGAAGTGAAGAGGGAGACTTCGGAGAGAACGAACAGCCTGCCGAGGCTCCAAAAAGCACTCCGAGAGAGGGACGATACAAACGCGACGTGCCGCCGCACGGCAAGGTTACCAAAGAGAGCTTCAAAGAGTTCAAAGGGCACCGTATCCTCATCGCCGAGGATAATATGATCAACCAAAAGGTGATCTCGAGCCTTTTGGCCGAGAGCGGCATGGATATCGTTATAGCCGACGACGGCCAGTTTGCACTTGATATATTGGAAAAAGACCCGAACTTCCTTATGGTCCTTATGGATGCTCACATGCCGCGGGTGGATGGATTCCAAGCGACACGCGCAATTCGAAAGAACCCCGCTTACGACCATATCGTCGTGGTTGCTTTAAGCGGCGATACGGCGGCGGACGATATCAAAAAGATGCAAGAGGCCGGTATGGAGGAGCATCTTGAAAAGCCACTGCGCATGGATGCGCTCTATGACGTGCTCTACGCATACAGCGGCAAGGCTCCTAAAACACAAAAGAGCGATGAGTATGTCGAAGTGATCATCACCCAAGAGCTTCAAGGAGACAAAGGGCTTCAGATATGCGGCGGCGACGAGCAGTTCTATCATGAGATACTTGATGAGTTCGTACATAACTATGCGACTTCCGCCGAAGAGCTCATACATATGCTCGAAGCACATAAGTTAAAAGAGGCGGATAAACTGCTGCTGGATATATGCGGGGTGAGTGCCAATATCGGTGCAGATACGCTCTATAACGTAGCGACCGAACTCAAAGATTCGCTCAAAGATACACAAGAGAAGAGCTATATGTCGCTGGTGAGCACCTACGACAAGCACCTTAAAGCACTCCTTCAAGACATTAAAAACTACAAAAGCGGCATGTGAAACTCACATACCAAAACCCTTCTACTTTCTTGTCTGTCCACTTCCGTAGATTTTATATTTATACGTCGTAAGTCCTTCAATTCCCATCGGCCCTCTTGCGTGAAGTTTGTTGGTGCTGATGCCTACCTCGGCCCCGAAACCGAACTCGCCGCCGTCCGTGAACTGTGTTGAAGCATTCAGATAGACACATGCCGAGTCAACGCCGTTTAAAAACTCTTCGGCATGTGAATAGTTCTCGGTGATGATAGCGTCAGAGTGCGCCGAGCCGTAGGTCTGGATATGTATCAGCGCCTCTGCTACGTCTTTTACGATCTTGATCGAGAGGATATTGTCCAGATACTCGGTGTAGAAGTCGTCTTCATCGGCATCTAAAACGGTGATGATGTTGCGAGTCGCCTCGCATCCGCGAAGCTCGGTGCCCAGAGCATCATAGCGCTCTTTTAAAAGCGGCAGTATCGTCGGTGCGATCTCTTCATTCACAAGAAGCGTCTCCATCGCCCCGCAGATCCCTGTACGACGGCATTTAGCGTTTATACAGACATCAAGTGCTTTTTGAATATCGGCATGTGAATCTATATAGGTGTGACAAAGCCCCTTATCGTGTTTGACGACGCTCACCGTGGCGTTTTGGCTTACATGCTTGATAAGCCCTTCCCCTCCGCGCGGGATGATAAGATCGACGTATTTGTCCATTTTAATCAGCTTATCGACCCCTGCGCGTGAAGAGTCGGGGATGAGCGAAACCAATGATTTTGGAAGTCTGTTGCGCTCCAGCACGCTTTGTAAAATAGCCGCTATCGCCTTATTGGAGCTCTCTGCCTCTTTGCCGCCTTTGAGGACACAGACGTTCGAGCTTTTAAAACAGAGCGCCGCCGTGTCGCTCGTTACGTTCGGACGCGATTCGTAGATGATGCCGATAACTCCGATAGGAATACTTACCTTCTCGATCTTAAGACCCGTCTCCGTCACCCATCCGTCTAAAACTCTTCCGACGGGCTCTTTGAGTGCAGCGATATCCTCTATCGCCTTTGCCATCGCTTCGATTCGCTTCTCGTCAAGCATCAATCTATCCATCAAAGCGCTCGATAGGTTATTCTCTTTGCCATCACGCATATCTATGGCGTTGGCTTCGATAAGCCCCATCGTATTTGATCTCAGCGCGCCGGCCATCTCGCGCAGAATTCTATTTTTTTCAGCCCCGCTGAGTGCGGCCAGAACCCTGCTGCCCTCTTTTGCTTCTTGTAAAAATTGTTCCATTCATTATGCCTTTGGTAAGTGATGATGTTATACTACCATAAAAAATTGAGGTACAAATTATGAAGACTATCACATTTATCGGCAATGGAAACATGGCACTCAGCATTGCAAAAGGGCTTAAAGAGAGCTATAAGATAGAGGTCGTAGGGCGTAATTTGGAGAAGATCAAGAAGTTTGAAAAAGAGCTGGGCACGCCTGTGGATGCCTACATGTTAAGCGAGTTCGACGTAAGCGACAAAGAGGTGATACTCTGCGTTAAACCAAATAACATAATAGAGGTCGCAGAGCAGTTAGAGGGTCATGCGAAGGTGATCTACTCGGTGCTTGCGGGCGTGAAGGTAGAGCGTATCATGGAGGTATTTGAGCCCCAAGCGGTCGTTCGTGCCATGCCCAACCTTGCCGCAAGCGTTCAGCGCTCTATGACCACGCTTACGGGCGATGCAGAGTATAAGATGAATGCTCATAACCTCTTTAGCGCCATAGGCCCGACCCTTTGGCTGGGAAGCGAGAAGGAGATCGATATCGCCACGGCACTTGCGGGCAGCGGCCCTGCCTATTTGGCACTCATTGCCGAGGCGCTGACCGACGGCGCCGTGAAGCAAGGCCTCAAGCGCGACGACGCGATGGCGATCATGCGAGGGCTCTTCGGCGGTTTTGGCGAGCTTATCCAGGAGGTGCATCCGGCACTTTTAAAAGACGGCGTCATGAGCCCAGGCGGTACGACTGCGGCTGGTTACGGTGCCCTTGAAGAGGGGAATGTGCGAAACGCCTGCATCAA